>JAZKEH010000150.1:5608-6012 GCA_040387155.1 Pseudomonadota bacterium
ATACGATTCCATTTCCAGTCAGAACGCCATTCGGTGTCGACGTGAAGACCGAACAGATCGAACGGTCCTTTGCGCCACGGGTGCAGTTGCATCAAGGTGTCACGCAGTGTCGTTCTTTCAGTGTCAGTCAATTGTTCTGCAGTGCCCACGCAGACTTGTGACAAAAGATCAGTGGTGGCTGGATTTGTTGCTGGCAGCGCTTTCAACGCCGCCTGCCATTTGACGAAGTCGCCGTGCGTGATCGAAGCGACAAAATCGGCAGGAATCAGCGCCGACAACGGTGTCAGTGCGGTGCCTTCCACACGCTGTTGCAGCTCTGAATAATCAAACAGCGTGGCCACTATTTGACCGCGACCATCGACGCAAAATTGAAACACTGGAACCAGACCGCAAAACTGCTGAAG
>JAZKEH010000151.1:0-2483 GCA_040387155.1 Pseudomonadota bacterium
CTCAGACTGTTCAGTGCATTCAGTGTGAAGTAGGCATCGCGCAGCCAGCAGAAGCGGTAGTCCCAGTTGCGGCCACTGTCGTCGTTGGCTTCCGGGATCGACGTTGTCATCGCGGCAATGATGGCGCCGGTATCTTCAAAGGCGTTCTGCTTCAGGATGATCGCCGCCCGGATGACCACTTCCTGCCACTCGAAAGGAATCGCCAGGCTGCGCACCCAGTCGCGCCAGTAGTCGATGGTCTGTTGTTCATAGCGACTGCACACATCGTGCACGCCCGCCGTGACAGTTTCATCAGGCCCGAGCAGCAGGTTGACGTGATCGTTCAGCAGGAACGGCGTTTCCTGCATGATCGCGGTGATTGATGCATCCGTCGTCAACCGCAGGGTTGTCTGCGAGGTGAAGTAGCGAATGTGATTGCTGCCCGGCGTGGCAGCGGCAGCACCGGCACCATAATCGGTGGCCGGACGCAGCCGCACCTGCACGCGCGGGCAACCGGCAATGCGCTTGAGACGCCGCACCAGGATCATCGGGCAGTAGATGCGGTTGTGATGCGTAAAGCGCGGCGAGAAGTCGGTGATTTCGACGATGCCGCCGTTCTTGTCGTACAGACGCGTGACAAGCACCGGCGTATGCGGCAGATATTCCTGCTCGCTGCGCTCAAGATCGAACAACTCAACACTCCAGATGCCCGGCGTGTCCTCGCCCCGCTCGCCCTGTAGCAGCGAACAGAAAGTGGCATCGCCGTCGAGCCGCGGAAAACAGCCCCAGACGATGTCGGCCTGCGCATTCACCAGCGCACCAATGTTGCAGTTGCCGATCAATGCAAGGTTCAGGTCATTCATGACGATGCTCCTGCTTCAGAAGGTTCGAGGACCGCGATACTGTACGGCGGCAGCAATAGCCGGCCGTTCTCGTTGCGGATGTTTTCGGATGAGGCCAGCCGCAAGCCACAAGGCACTTCACAGGCAATCGACTGCGTGCGGTCGGCAAAATTGCAGACGAGTTGAAAGCGGCCACGGCGCAGACTGAGCCAGCCCTGTTCTTCATCAAAGATGACGTGCTGCGGGTCGAGCGGCGCGGTGCCGAAATCCTTTTCCTGTTTGCGCAGCGTGATCAGCGCCGTATACCAGCGCAGTATGTCGCGATGCGGCGCTTGTTCGCGCTCTTCCCAGATCAGCTGGCTGTGCCACCACGTGGAAGCGGCCTGTGGATCCGGAATGCCGGCCTGCCACCCAAACGCCGCCATCTCCGACTTTCTGCCCTTGCGCACTGCATCCTGCAAATTGCGATCGACGAAATCCGTGAAATACAAAAATGGCGATGACGCTCCCCATTCTTCACCCTGGAACAACATTGGCACAAATGGCGATAGCAAAGTCAGCGCGGCGCCGAGTTTGAGTTTCTCCTGGCTGACCAGCCGGCCGATGCGTTCACCGTTGCCACGGCTGCCCACCTGGTCATGGTTCTGCATGCACGCCACGAAACGCCAGCCTTCCAGCCCGGCTGCCGAGCGACCGTGATGGCGCTGGCGATAGCGGGAATGGCGATCGTCGTAACAGAAGCCGGCGCCAAACACGCGCGCGAGATCGCTCAGCTTGCCGAAGTCGGCGTAGTAGCCGAATTCCTCCTTCGTCAGCAGTGTGTGCAACGCGTGATGGAAGTCTTCGTTCCACTGGGCATCGGCACCGAGGCCGCCCTGCGCCACCGGCCGTATCACGCGGGGATCGTTCAGATCGCTCTCGGCAATCACAAATACCTCGCGTTGCAGCAGCAGACCCAGCGCCTTTACTTCGCTGACGAGCTGTTCGAGAAAGTGAATGGCAGAGCGATCGATGAAGGCATGCACCGCATCCACGCGCAGCCCGTCAATGTGGTAGTCGCGCAGCCACATCAACGCGTTGTCGATCAGGAAGCGCCGTACTTCGTGGCTGTGGGCATTGTCGAGATTCACTGCCTTGCCCCACGGTGTCTGGTACACGCCGGTGAAGTACGGACCGAACTGCTCGAGCCAGTTGCCCTCTGGTCCCAGGTGGTTGTAGACGACATCCAGAATGACGGCGAGCCCGCGCTGATGACAGGCATCGACAAAACACTTCATGCCGTGCGGCCCACCATAGACATGGTGCGGCGCATACAGATCAACGCCGTCATAGCCCCAACCGTGGGTGCCGGGAAACTGCGCCACCGGCATCACTTCCACATGGGTGATGCCAAGTTCATGCAAGGCATCCAGTCGCGCAATCGCAGAGTCGAAAGTGCCTTCGCGCGTAAAAGTGCCGATGTGCAATTCGTAGATGATGGCGTCTTTCGGCGCGGGTGGCCGCCATTGCGCGTCGTGCCAGCTGAACTGCGCATGATCGACCCAGCGCGATGGCGCCATGACGCCGTGCGGTTGATGGGAGGAGCGTGGATCGGGAAACGGGCCGCGACCATCAAGCCACAGACCGTAATCAGCGCCGTGCACCAGGGCATCACTTTCAACA
>JAZKEH010000152.1:0-2304 GCA_040387155.1 Pseudomonadota bacterium
CGGTGCGCTGCACGATGCGATCCTGAAAAGCGCCAATTTCTCGAGTATTGCTACCGACGAAAAAGGCATCATCCAGATTTTCAACGTCGGTGCCGAACGCATGCTCGGCTACTCGGCTGCCGATGTACTGAACAAGATCACGCCTGCAGATATCTCCGATCAGGAGGAGATGGTTGCACGCGCCAACTATTTGAGTAACGAGTTGGCCACCGCCATCCAGCCGGGCTTTGAAGCGCTGGTATTCAAGGCGTCTCGCGGCATCGAAGACATCTATGAGCTTACCTATATCCGCAAGGATGGCACCCGCCTGCCGGCCATCGTCTCAGTCACGGCATTGCGCGATGCCAATGAGGTCATCATCGGCTACTTGCTGATTGGCACCGACAACACGGCGCGCAAGCAGGTGGAAGCCGAACGCAGGTTGGTCGAGATCGAACTGCAAAAGGCGAAAGCTGCCGCTGAGAAGGCCAATCTGGCGAAGTCGGAATTTCTGTCCAGCATGAGTCACGAACTGCGTACACCGCTGAGCGCTATCCTCGGTTTCGCCCAGTTGATGGAAACCAGTTCGCCATCGCCGACTACACTGCAGCGCCGCAGCATTGACCAGATATTGAAGGCAGGCTGGTATTTGCTGGACCTGATCAACGAGATTCTTGATCTGGCCTTGGTGGAATCCGGCAAGTTGTCGCTGTCACTTGAGCCAGTCGCGCTGACGAGAGTGTTGCGTGAATGCCAGACCATGATCGAGCCGCAGGCGCAGAAGCGCGGCATCAGTGTCAGTTTTCTGCAGTTGGACAACCCGCACCACATTCATGCCGACCACACGCGGGTGAAGCAGGTGATGATCAACCTGCTGTCGAATGCGATCAAATACAACAGGCCCGGTGGTGCAGTGGTAGTGAGCTGCAGCAGCGGGGCGCCGGGGCGTATTCGTATTGCCGTGCAAGACAGTGGCGAAGGCTTGTCTGCCATTCAGCTCGCGCAGTTGTTCCAGCCGTTCAACCGGCTGGGTAAGGAATTGGCCGCGGTGGAAGGTACTGGCATTGGTCTGGTAATGACCAAGCGCCTGATTGAACTGATGGGCGGTGTCATGGGCGTTGAGAGCGTCGTGGGCAAGGGCAGTGTGTTCTGGGCCGAACTCAACCTGACTACAGCGCCCCAGTTCATGATCACTCTGGCCGCACCAGTGGTGACACCGGCAGTCACGCCGGATCCACCGTTGCGCACCTTGCTCTACGTGGAGGACAACCCGGCCAATCTCATGCTGGTTGAGGATTTGATCAAGCGGCGCCCGGACATTCGCCTGTTGAGTGCGCGCGATGGACTGGCAGGTATTGAGCTTGCGTTGTCGGCGATGCCGGACGTAATTCTGATGGACATCAATCTGCCGGGTATCAATGGCATCCAGGTGCTGGAGAGGCTGGCAGCAGATTCACGAACCTCCCATATCCCTGTGGTGGCGCTTAGCGCCAATGCGATGCCACGCGATATGGAACGCGGGCTGGCTGCAGGCTTCTTCCGCTATCTGACGAAGCCGATCCGGCTCAACGAATTCATGGATGCGCTGGACATGGCCATCATCGCTGCCGAGCAAAAGTAACGGCGCCGGCAGCAGGGGATGGGTAAAGGCCAGCGATGCATTAGCGCAGCGCGATGGTGTTACCGGAAACCGACACTTTGGAACCAACGCCGATGCCCATGGCTGCTGCATTGTCGATGGTGACGCTGCGTTGACCACCTGCATCCATCGCAACAGTCACTTCGTACCAGGAACTGTCATTACGGTTGCCTTCAATCTTGTTGCCCACGACTGCGCCGCCAATCACACCGGCGACGGTGGCGACTTTCTTGCCGCTGCCACCACCTACCTGGTTACCTGCAAGGCCACCCACAATGCCGCCGATGACGGCGCCGACACCGGTGCCCGTGCCTTCCTGACGCACTGCTGATATCGACGACACTACGCCGCAGGACTGACACACGACCACTACTGGTCTCGGTGCGGCCGGTTCGGCGACGGTGACGTGCACCGCTGCGGCTGGTGTGGCAGCTGTTGCTGCTGGTTCACGCGAACAGGCGGTAAGGCCAATGACCAGCGCGGTAAGCGCAAGGCCGGATTTGATGCTGTTAACTGTATGCATGCGGTTCTCCGATGATCTCTTTCGTATTCAGCTGCGGACCGTCATTCGATTGGTGGGCAGTGCTTATCCCGATTAGGCAGGAATGCGGCGAATAGTAGTGAGTTTGCCTGCGCTTCTATGTTCGGCAGGGTACACAGCGATCAATTTTTTTGCGTGCTCGCAC
>JAZKEH010000152.1:2314-4145 GCA_040387155.1 Pseudomonadota bacterium
TCCAACTCTTGGCTCACCCGGTTGTACCCAAACTCGATCAACAACCGCTTCAACATTGATCGCATCCCGCCACTCAGTCACTCTACCGACACGGAATATTCTTCATGAGCGCACAAACCGAACAGAATCTGGTACTACAGAAGTTATACATCCTGGCCACTGGCTCCGCCGCCAACCACGCCGAACTCGCGCAGTACAACGGCATGGTTGCCAGCAGCAATGGCTTTGCCACCATCGATGGCGCCATTGATGCCTATATCAGCAAAATGGCGAAGGACATCGGCCTCATTGCCACCGTACAGCTGATCGCCGAGAACGGCTTTGGTGTAGCGCTTACTGACACACAAACGCAGAACATCATCACCAGCTATCGTGCTGCCGGCATCAACACCGGTTCCAAACTGCTGCACCATGTAAGCAAGTTGCAAGGCGAGTATGGCGCTACGCTTGATAATCGCGGCCATGCTGCATCGGGTTTTCTGGATGTGCTCAGCGACAACGGCAAGAACGTCAAATTCCAGGGCGAAGGGGTAACCAGCGCCGTGCATACCCTGCTGCAACAAATCGGCAGCAGTCCCACCAGTTTTGCCAACGGCGCCAGCGGGTTCGCGGCGTTGTCTGCCAATCTTTCCCTTACGGGCATTACCGGCACTGCCAATCACTATCTCGCTGGCGCCACTGTGTTTGCCGATACCAATCGCGACGGCACCATCAGCGTTGGTGAGTGGACAGGTGTCACCACTGCTGCCGGTACCTACGAAATTCCAGGCAGCACCACTGCCGACAAGGTCATTGTTTACGGTGGCACTGACTTGCAGACGGGCAATGCCTTCCGGGGTCTGCTCAGTTCGTCTACCGGTGCCACTGCAATCAATGCCTTCACCACGCTGGTTGAAGCGATGGTCGTTGGCAACGTCGTCAATACCGGGTTTGATGCCGACGCTGCGATGAAGAGTACGCTGAAGCTGCCGGCGGTCATCAATCTGCTGTCCAACAATTCGCAGGCTGTGCTGGCGAGCAGCACTGCAACCGCCAATGAAAAAGTCGTTGCACTGCGGGTAGTAACCATCGAACAGGAACTCAGCAACGTTCTTACCCAGCTTGCTGCAGTTATCGACAATGCCAATCCGACGGCCACGCTGCAGAGCGCGTCGGCCACAGTAGCGGTCGTTGTTGGCAAGGCGCTCGCCACCGCGGCCCTGGCGGGCAGCACGGTCAATCTGGCCAGCGCCACTGAACTTGCTGTAATCATCCAGGCAGCATTTACCGCGACCGGCACAGTCGCCACTACTGGCCAGGTTATGCAGCTTGCCCAGGTCATGGCGGCCAGCAACGTGGCGGCCGAGGCGGCCACCACCATTACGATGCTGGCGCAGGCCGCTGATGTTGCGCAGGGTGCCACGCTGGACGCATTGATCGCAGGTGCGCTCGGCGGCAACTATGATGCGGCAGTCACCGGCTTTACCGGCACGGCGCTGGCAACTGCCAACTACGTTGTCACGGTAGGCAGCCTGATTCCCGGTGTCTTGTTGCCGGCGACTGTGAGTCAAGTCGCGGTAGCAAAAGCGGCAGCAGATGCAGCCGCTGCCGCTGCAGCCGCCCAGTTGGCGGCAGCAGCACCGACCGCAGTGCTGGGTTATTCCACTGATGGCGGTGTTACTTCTACATCGACAGCAACAGTCAGGGATGCCAATACACTGCAGATCGTTGCCACCTTCAACAAGCCGGTAACGGACGGCACGCCCACCATTGCGATCAGCAACGGCGTACTGACAGTGACCGCGATGACCAAGATCGACAGCACGCACTATTCCTACGCGCTGAACGTACC
>JAZKEH010000153.1:0-2024 GCA_040387155.1 Pseudomonadota bacterium
AGCGGTCGAGCAGCATCGGCGAAGAGCGCAGCAATTCCGCGATGTTGTCGAAGCCATGATCACCGCCGTCGCTCGGCAGCAACTCGGTGAGATCGATGTCCACACCCAGCAAATCACGAATGGCGTTGGCGTATTCAGCGCGATTCAGCCTGTGGATCGTGGTGGTGCCCGCGTAGGGATCTGCGGCGGCTGCTGCATCGAGAGTTTGCTCGAGTGTTGCAACGAAATTTTTCCGTTCATCGGAAGTCGGTTGTGGCTGGGTGCGCGGCGGCATCGCACTGATTTTCAGTTTGCGCAGTACTTCTTCGAACACTGCGGGATTGTTGGTTACATCGTCGGCACTAAAGTCTTCGAGCGCGAGGCCACCGCTGAAATCGTCGTAGTTGTGGCACTCGCTGCAGTACTCATCGAGCAGCGACCACTGGCCTTCCAGCTCTTTGTGTAATGCTGACGGTTCCTTGCCTGGTCGTGGCGATTGTGCCTCCGCCGCGCCCGCTGTAATCGCCAGTACCGCAAGCGTTATCGCCGTGGTCAATGTGCACTTCATTGCTTTCATTCCACGCGTTCCCCGGATAGTTCCTTAAGCAGAGCTGCTATCTCGGACGGCTGCGCCGGTGGGGGCTTGAAGAAAAATCCCGGCGTGGGTTTGGGCGGTTCCATTTTTTCGACGGCTTGCAGGGGTGTCAGGCCATCCTTGTTTTTGGCGTCCAGAGCTGCCCCGTTGGCGACCAGTGCCCGCACGATACCGGGATGCAATGCTTTTACAGCGATATGCAGAGCGGTGTCCTGGTTGGGCGTACTCACGTTGACGTCCGCACCTGCATCCAGTAACAGCGTGACGGCATCCAGTGTTTCGCGGTTTGCCTTTTCACGAAATTCGGGCAAGTCGTAACGCAAGTCGTTGGGGCCTCCCGAGACACCGACACCTTTGCCGCCGTTGATCGCCATCATGAGAGGTGTCTTGCCAGCGTTGCCGTCGGGTGTCGAAAGATCGGCTTCTTTCTTGGGTTCCGCTACAGGCTTCCATTCGGTATCGGCACCGTGCGCCAGCATGAGTTTCATACCTTCAACGTCTGCGGAAACCGACGCGCGGAAGAAAGGGGTGGTATAAGCCTTGGAATCGCAGCACATAGACGTGTTATGCATTTGCCCGATGAACGGCTTGTTCGGATCGGCACCGGCTTCGAGCAGCATACGGGTGAGATCGAGTGCGCTCAGGTTGTTGGGATGGTCCGCGCGGAACACTGTGCCGTCCTTGGCGCGCCAGTCGGTCGTGGCGTCGCGCATTTCGGTGATGAAATAAAGCGAGCCGTCATTCGCATCAGCACCGCGTTCTAGCATTCGTGCTGCCAAATCGAAATGGTCGTTCACGATAGCCAGCATCATCGGTGTCGAGCTATCGCCATTGCGGACATTGATATCGGCGTCATGATCGAGCAACAGGCTGATCATTGCCTGGTCGCCGTTACGCGCCGCCCAGTGCAGCGCTGCAAACCCACCCGATGGAAAATCTGCGTTCTTGCGTTCGGTTAATTCGGAAACACGTGCCTGCAGGTTCGGGTTGGCGCCCGCGTCGAGCAGGACCCGCGCAATGTCCCGATGACCTTCAGCTACTGCCCACATCAGGCCGCTTTGCTGATCGAGCGGCTCGGTGGCATTCACATCGGCGCCGGCATCAAGCAGAACATTTAAAGCATCGACATTGCCTGCGCGTGCAGCAGCCATTAGTGGCGGTTCAGTGCCAGGTTGCGCGTCTGCCACTCTGGCACCGCTGGCGAGCAGAGCACTGACCACACCGGCGTTGCCATAACGGCTTGCCTGCAGAAGTGGAGTAATACCGAGGCTGTTCGCAGCATTTGGATCAGCGCCGGCGTCCAGCAGCAGTTGCACGAGTTCAGGTGATGAGTTGTAAACCGCCCAGAGCAGCGGTGTAGTGCCGTCTGGCTCGGGGAGATTGATATCCGCACCGGCGCGGATCAGCTCGCGTGACCCGGCAAGGTCATTAGCGCGGGCAGCCGCGGCGA
>JAZKEH010000154.1:0-4100 GCA_040387155.1 Pseudomonadota bacterium
CATGCTATTGATGGCGTAACGCAATGTTTACACAAGTACGCTGCTTTTTGCCGGTTCCTGTCCAATAGCGTCTCTGTGCACAGGAATGCCAAACCATCTTCGCGAGGACCAACGCCATGACACAAGCGCTCAAAACAATCGGACACCCCAGTAAACGCAGTATTTTCCGCAACTGTGCCCTGATCCTGACTATGGCGTGTTTCGCCGGCCTCGCGCAAGCGCAGACTCCCGGCAGCGTGGATCCGTTGTGGGAGGCGCCTTACCAGGAGCCCGAGCTGGCGAGCGCTATCGCCTGGACCGATATCGCGGCGCAGCCTAACGGCAGGATGCTGGTGTTGGGAAAGACGCTGGATGGCTATTACGTGAGACGCCATGTCGAGAACGGCTGGTTCGACTATAACTTCGGTACTGAGGCCTACTTCCGTATTCCTGCGGGGATGCCATCGGCACCCTCCCTGACCGTAGACGGCGCCGGCCGGATTTACCTGAACAGCATGACGCCAGGCTCCGCGAACGGGGAGTCGGCTTCGACAATCATGCGTCTGCATCCCAACGGTACACTGGACGCCAGCTTCGGCACTGGCGGCACCGCCAGGCCGCTCGCCGGTGGGCTATTGGCAGTGCAACCAGACAGCAAGATTCTGCTGTTGGCCCAGATACCAGACCCCAGTCGCCCGAGTCCGGCATCGATGGCAGTCGCTTATCGTCTGCTCGAGAACGGCCAGGTTGATACCGGCTTCGGCACCAATGGCCGCCTGACCCTTGCCCAGATGGCCGGAGCAATCAGCGACTTACGCGCACAGGTCATGCGCGACGGATCCTTTGTCGTGTCGTTGGTAGAACGCGTAGACACCCGCACGGTTGCCCACATTCTGAAGCGCACGGCGAACGGCGCGGCTGACGCGAGCTTCGGCGGCAACGGATCGATGAGCGCGCAAAGCGTCACCATTTCTGATCTGGCCGCACAGCTGGATGGCAAGCTGCTCGTCAGTGGAACGAGAGGAGGCCAGACTTTGCTCGTGAGGCTAAACGCAAACGGCAGTCTGGACGCGGGCTTTGGAAACTCTGGTTTCGCTGCGGCGGGAGCAGGCACGATCAACGATATGGAACTGGCCGCTGACGGTCGCATCATTGCCGCGATGTCGCCACCGGCGCTTGTTCGCCTGACGGCGAGTGGGAATGTCGACAGCACATTCGTGCGCGCGGGGATCGACGACACGGACATCATGGATATGGCCCTCGCACACGGTGGCGTGTTGCTGTTGACTACCTCTCCACGCAGCGGGTCCACTACTGCGCGCAACCTGCGTCACTATCTGGTGGAACCGGCGCCACGCAGCGGCAGCCTCCGCTCCGACGGAGCACCGGGCGTTGCAGGTTTCGGCATCGACGCGCGTAACAACAGCGGCGTCGCAGTAGATATGGCGTCCATGACCCATTACCTCGGTCTTAACGGCTTTATCTACCCGCAGACTACCGATCTGGATGTGAACGCCGACATCTTCGTCGTCATCGCCACTCCGACCGGCACGTTCATGCGCGACACCGCTGGCAACTTGCTGCCCTGGAATGGCCAGGTGTCCAGTCTGCTGCCGGCCTACGAAAACAGGTTGTTGCTCAAGAAGGTCCCCGTGTCGCTTTACGCGGGGACACTGGCCGTTGCGGGTGCCTACAAACTTTACCTTGGCTACAAACGCAGCAACGGGGGGCCTTTGGTTTACATCGATGTGCCGGTTCCGCTCACGATTACCCCGTAAGGTGCCACCAAGCCGCGCCTCAGCTGTCTGAGGCGCTCACGGCTTCCATATCCAGGCATCTTTCAGAAACTCACCAGTCGAACTGGCGCCGCCAAACGCAAATCCATAGGGACCGGTAGCGCGCAGGCTGCGCTGGGTATTTCTGTCTGCATCCAACAGCGGTACCAGGAACCACTCGTTGGTCATTGCATCCAGCGCGGGGCGGCCGGTCATGCGAAGCGTCAGATCGCTGTCGCTGAATCCGCCCGACGATTCAAAATATTTGATGCCGCGTCCAGGCGCATTCGGGAGTGCCTGCCAGGTGTCAGTGGCGGTGTCGAAGACTGCGCCATACGGTATGCAGCGGCCGTAGCCATTGGTGCGGCCGCCGTCGGCGCAGCCGAGGATGGGCGCAATGAGTCGCTGCCCTGCGATCAAATCCGGCGCTGATCCTATGCTGTCGGCAGCGGGAAGCAGCTTCCACTGTTGCCCGCGCCATCTGGCTGCACGCAGGTAACTGGGACCACTGGCACCGCCGGGGGATGCCGTGAGTGCCTTGGCAAACAGGTAGAGATCGTCGCCGAACGTAACGTACTGTCGACTGAAGCTGGGGCCAAGCGGATCGTCAGGTAGCTGGGTCCATTGCGCTGTGGTGGTATTGAATAACCAGTCAGGTGTAGATCCATTTTCATCGGTTCTGTCATACAGAATAATGCCGTTGCCAGCGGCTGCAATCGTCATGCGGAGCGTGTTCCCTGGCAGTTCAAACGCATCCCACTGGTCCTGGCTTGATCGGTAGCGCAGCAGGCGCCGCGATGATTCTGTGGAATCGATGCGCGCAAGAATGAAGACGTCACTGCCGACAGTCGCGTTGCCGTTACCGCTGGTAGTACCAGCTGGCGCATCCGCGATCTTTCGCCAGGAATCAGTCAACGGGTTATAGGCGGCGCCATCCGTGAAAGGCGGATCAGACGGAGAGATGCAGCTTGCTACTGGAGAGCAGAAAAATTTCCAGCCACCGAAAACGACAATCTCCTTGCCGGTCCATGCAAGGACGGCATCGTTGCGCGCACTGAGCGGAGACTCTGCTGTGCGCACCCACTTTCCGCGCGCAGGGCCAATGCCGGGCGGTAAGGGACAGGACGTCAGTTTGGTAGAGGAGACCAGCGTGAATGCATATTTGCCCGGCATTGTGCTTGCCAGCTTTGCCGAATAAACACCGCCATTGAAGTTGACGCAGGCCAGATCAAGCACGTCGTTCTGATAGCTGCCAGTCAGATAGTTATCGTCTATCGGGGAAATATTAATGGCTGATGCCAACACCCAGGAGGAGTCCTGGTAGAACAGACGTGCCTCGTAGTACTTGTCTGCAACCTTGATTGCAGGGATGGCCAGCGAGAAGTTGGGTGAGTAGGTGGCTTCCGTTCTGAAGCCTTGGGCAAAAGCAGTGACGGAGCCCAACACGCCCAGGAAAAAAACTGCAGCGCTTTTCAGAAAGTACGATTGAAGTGTGACGTTCATGACTCTGCTTCCGTCCGTGTGTTAAACGCTGCATTCCGACAATGCCGCGCGGGTTCCATGACCAGTATATCTGGTCGATGCGTTTGTCTGCCGCAAGCAAGTTGGCACGAGCAACTTGTCCGCTGTCTGTAATATGCTCTCCGCATTCAATGAATAAAGGAAGCCTCCGTGAACCGCAGAAACCTGGTCAAACTGCTATCACTGCTCGGCAGCGCGTTGCATCCGCTGGCGCGCGCGCAATCCACTGACACTGCTGCGTCGACGAAACACACGGTGCTTTCCAGTGATGGCACTCGCATTGCCTATGAGGTTGTTGGCAGTGGTCCTGCGCTGGTGCTGCTGCATGGCCTGATGGGTAATCGGCAGTCGTGGCATGACAGTGGATATGTCGCCGCGCTGGCAAAAGACTATCGGTTGCTACTGGTGGACTTGCGCGGTCACGGAGAAAGCGCAGGTCCCACCGATCCTGCAGTCTATGATTACGCCAGTCTGACGGCCGATATCGCCGCCGTCGTAAACCAGGAATCTGACGAGCCAGTAGCGCTGTGGGGTTACTCAGCGGGTGGCGGTCTGGCGATGGCCTGTGTGGCGCATTATCCGGAGTTGTTCAGCAAGGTTGTTATCGGTGGCAGTTATCGTGCGGCGATCGGTTTTCCAGAAGGTGCTACCGAGGGCATGGTGGCGAATGCGCGACGCATCGGGACGATGGCGACGCTGCCTGCTGCAGATATTCCAGCGAACATGCGCGGGCAAAATATCGCCGCGATTGCGGCGTTTCTTGAAAAGGGTTCTTACTTTGATCCGCAGGTGCAAGCCAGGCTGAAGCAGTTCACTCGTCCAGCG
>JAZKEH010000155.1:0-4833 GCA_040387155.1 Pseudomonadota bacterium
ACAGCCCGTCTCTACACACCTACCAACAGTGAGTGGAATGACTTGTATGCATTGTTTCCACCGAACCCCGGCGCGCGTCAACTCATCGAACTGACGGTTGATCTTGTGCAGACGTCCTGCGGCCAGGCAGTGCCTTTCTTTGATTACGTGGGTGAGCGCGAAGAACTGACCCAATGGGCAGCGAAGAAGGGTGAGGCCGGCCTGCAGCAATACCGTTTGGAGAAGAACAGCACGAGCCTTGATGGCAAGGCCATTCAGTGAAGGACAAAAAGCCAGACGTCTGGAATAAGTCCAAGCCCGTCACGCAGGACAAAACTGCCGCCAGCGGCACCGTGCCACTGAGTCGCGCGCTATCCAAACTGGGGCTCGCCTCCCGCACGCAAACCGAACAGTGGATCAGCGAAGGTCGCCTGTCCGTCAACGGCCGCATCTCACGCGATCCAAAATTGGCGGTCATTCCGGAGCAGGACAAGTTCGCCCTCGACGGCAAGGACTTCGTCGTGCAAGGCCGCACCGCCGTGCTGCTGCACAAGCCACGCGGCTACGTAACAACCCGCAGCGACGAAAAAGGCCGCAAGACCATTTTCGATTTACTTTCCCCCGACATGCAGCAACTCCACGCCATAGGCCGCCTCGACATGCAAACCAGCGGTTTGCTGCTGATGACCAACGACAGCCGTCTCAGCAGTTTTCTCACCGACCCCGTCAATGGCATCCCACGCGAATACGTCATCAGCGTCGATGGCAAAGTCAGCGAAGAAACATTGGAGAAGATCGTACAAGGCGTCGAAGACGACGGCGAGCTGCTGAAAGCCACCGCCGTCAGCGTTCGCAAACTCAGCGGCCGCGAATCCCATCTATTCGTCACGCTGCAGGAAGGCAAAAACCGCGAACTGCGCCGCCTCTTCAAGGCAGTGGGTCATGAAGTAAACAAACTGAAGCGCATAGCCTTCGGGCCGATTGCGCTGGGTGAACTTGAAGCGGGTAAGTACCGAGAACTTACTGCAGAGGAACAACAAGCGTTACAGCTGTTGCAAAAACGGAAAGCTTGAGTCGCGTAGTCGCTCCAGGCTCTGCTGTATACGCTGATTATTTCTTAGATTTGGCCGGAGCCCGCGGTTTGTTCCGCTCATAAAAAATCTGCATCAGCATGCCGCATATAACGAGCATGACGACGATGATCGCATTTTCAGCAAACGAAGCAGTCTTCTGCTCAAGCGCACGCGATGCCACTATCGTCAGCATCATTGCAAACGCGAACGCGAGGTAGCTGAGCCAGAAAACAGGCAGCCGGATGGTGATGGTCTTTCTCATTTTGATTCACTCTATAGGAATGGCGGCGGCGCTGATGCCGGGCCTGCGAAGGGCCGATGCCGATTTTTCGTAAACTCGGTCGAGAAAATAATATCTTCAGCGGCACCAGTGAATTAGGAATTTTTCCTTTCTTTCCAGAACTGCGCCATAAAAGCCTGGAGCGACTACATGCCTCTGGGAACCACGAAGGCCATGGAAGGCCTGAGGGGTAGCGCCCCATGGATGGGCTCGCAGCGGTCCCAGAGGTATGTAGTCGCTCCAGGCTCTGCTACGAAGCAATTACTGACTGGCAAACCACGACTCAAGCAAAAGCTGCGCTGCCATCGCATCCACCTGCCCCTTGTCGTTATAACGCTTCCCAATCATCTCAGCATTATCCCGACTGATCTCACGCGCAGCACGCGTACTCAATCTCTCATCCATCCGGTGCCACGGCTTGCCGTAACGCTCACTCAATACCTCAGCAAACTTGATGGCCTTTATCGTCATATCGCTCTCAGTGCCATCCATGTTGTACGGCATGCCGACGACAAAGGCATTGGGCTTCCAGCGCTGCACCAACTGATCAAGCTGCGCCCAATCAGGCTCGCCGCTACGCACCGGAATGATGGCAATGCCCATCGCCGTATTGGTCAGTGTCTGTCCAACCGCGATGCCGATCTTGCGAGTGCCGTAATCAACGCCGAAATAGCTTTGGGTGCTCATCTCAGCTGTAGCCCACGTCAGACGTCAGTTGCGCCATCGTGAAGCCCAGTGTCGCCGCGGCCATGTTGGGTTTGTTGGTGAAGTCGGTGGAAAAAATGATTTCTTCGGTAGCGGCGCAGGTGAACCAGGAGTTCTCTTTCAGTTCCTGTTCGAGTTGGCCCGGGCTCCAGCCGGAGCAGCCGAGCGCAACCAGGTAGCGCGCAGGGCCGACATTGCGACCGATTGCATCAAGAATGTCGCGTGATGTCGTCAGTGTCAGTCCCGGCCGGATTGCGAGCGACGAGGGCCAGTCCGGAGTGGCGTCGTGCAGGACAAAACCCTTCTCGCGCTCTACCGGTCCACCCGACAACACGATCTGTGGCGCCGATGCCGGCCGCAGGTCTTCCATGCCCAGTTGATCAAGAATGTCTGACAGGGCCATCTTGATAGGATGATTGATGACAATGCCGAAGGCGCCGGACTCATTGTGCTGCATCACATAGATGACACTGTTGGCGAAATACGGATCCTGCAAGCTGGGCATCGCGATCAGGAAGTGATCGGTCAGCGAGGTACTCTTGTCGAAGGCAGAGGTTGTCATGGTGCGTCAGAAACTCGTGAACGTGTTGCCGCGCTGGAACTGCCAGGTACGGATGATTTCCAGCACATCGACGTCCTTGCGCATTTCCGGCGAGAAGGGCTGGAATGGCGCTGACAACTGCACGATGCGGATCGCCGCCTCATCAAGCAGGCGTTCGCCGGAGGAGCGCAGGATGCGGATGTCATTGATGGTGCCATCCGGATTGATCGCGACCATCAAACGCAACGTGCCATAGATGCCGCGCTGGGTGGCTTCTTCGGGATAGTTCAGGTTGCCAATGCCTTCAATGCGCTTGCGCCACGCGTCGAGATAGGCGGCATCGCGATTCTGCTGCGTGGAGGCGGAAGAGATCGTGTACTTGCGTGGGCGCTTCGCGTACTCCTGCCGTTTCAGATCGAGCTGGGCTTGCAAGGTGGCGACGGCATCACCAAGGTCCTTGCTGTCCATGTTGCTGAGGTCTTCTTTGGCGGGCTCGGGTGTGAGTTCGCTCTGCTTGTCGCCACCATCACGCGCCACGATGCCATCCGCCTGCGCAACCGGCGCAGTGGGGCGTTCAGTCAGAAAATCATCCAGTTCACGAATGTCGTTCGACACAAAGGTCGATGTATAGGGCGTGGCGGGCGCCAGCGCCTTGTCTTCCGTGCCGCTGCCTTGTTGATTGGCCTGCGCCTGGAAATCCGGATTGTCCGGTGCTTCGTCACTGCGGTAGCTCGCCAGCGTAATCTCGATATTGCTGATGATTTTCGGCGCCACCGTAACGCTGAAGCCAACGCCCAGAATCAGCACCGCATGCACACACACCGACATGAACAACGTGAAGCCGAAACGCTCTTGCGTCAGCCCCAGTGAGTCGCCTTGTTCGGTTATGTCTTGCACCGATGCTCCGCCCAGTCTCTTTATCAAGCCCTACGGGCTTTTCATGGTTTGCCGAGTTTACCGGCGATACAGGTCATCAGATCGCCGGCAATGTCGAGGTTGAAGAAAGTATTGAGCTCGCGAATACAGGTGGGCGAGGTCACGTTGATTTCCGTCAGGTAGTCACCGATCACATCGAGGCCGACAAAGATCAGGCCTTTGGCTTTCAGCGTGGGGCCAACTTCATTGCAGATCCACTTGTCGCGATCAGTCAGCTCAACACCTTTGGCGGTGCCGCCAGCAGCAAGATTGCCGCGCGTTTCATTCGGCGCCGGAATGCGGGCGAGTGCATAGCCCACATGCTGGCCGTCAATCATCAGGATGCGCTTGTCGCCCTGGGCAATCTCGGGAATGAATTTCTGCGCCATGATCTGCTGCTTGCCGTGCGACGTCAGCATTTCGATGATGACGCTGACGTTGGGGTCGCCCGGTTTCAGGCGGAAGATGCTCGAACCACCCATGCCATCGAGCGGCTTGAAGATGACATCGCCGTGCTCGGCATGGAACTCACGCAGTAGCGAGGCCAGTCGCGTCACGATAACGGGTGGCGTGCACTGCGGGAACTGCGTGGCGAACACCTTTTCATTACAGTCACGCAACGATTGCGGCTTGTTGACGATCAATGTGCCTTTTTGTTCGGCGCGTTCGAGGATGTAGGTGCTGTAGACGAACTCATTGTCGAACGGCGGATCCTTGCGCATCAGCACAGCATCCATTTCTGCCAGCGGACGGCGCACAACATCGCCGAGGGTGAACCAGTCATCGGCGTCATAACGCACAGTCACCGGGCGCATGGATGCATAGGCATCGCCCTGGCTGAGATACAAATCTTTCTGCTCCAGATACCAAAGCTCCCAGCCACGCTTCTGCGCGGCCAGCAACATGGCGAGAGTGGAGTCTTTCTTGAAATTGATGTCGGCGATGGGATCCATCACCACGGCAAGTTTGACGCTCATGCGGCTTCCTGGGAGCTGACTATAGGGCTGGATTATAGGCGTGCGGCAGGGCGTGCGGCCACCGCGCCGGCGCAGAAAAACAGGCAGATTTGGCGAAGCTGTGCTAAACCGAAGCGTGATACGGACATCAGGAGATTCAGTGCATGGCAGCGCTATCCAGTTCTATGGCAAATCCCTCACCCAGCTTGTCACTTGACCCCTTACCTGCCGCGGCCCGCATGGCCAGCGTACTGGTGGTCGATGAGAGTGCGGCCTTGCGGCAAACCGTGCAGGCGATGCTGACGGCGTCGGCATGGCAATGCTGCGGCGCAGCCGACAGCCTCACTGCACTGTGCGCAGTGGTGGAACAGCAGCCAGTCGCTG
>JAZKEH010000156.1:0-4091 GCA_040387155.1 Pseudomonadota bacterium
ATTCTCTGAAGTTGCTCTTCCCGCCAGTTTGCTCCAGGCCGTCGATGTACTCGGCTATACGGAGATGACTCCCATCCAGGCCGCCACCTTGCCCGTGCTGATGCAAGGCAGGGACGTGGTCGCGCAAGCGAAAACCGGCAGCGGCAAAACGGCTGCGTTCGGCCTTGCGGCACTCGCGCGGCTGAACCCCGAGCAAAGTCGCCTGCAGATTCTGGTGCTGTGTCCCACACGTGAACTGGCTGATCAGGTCGCGAAGGAATTCCGTGCGCTTGCCCGCTTCATTCCCAACATCAAGATGCTGAGTCTGTGCGGTGGTATTTCCATCCATCCGCAGCTGGCGTCGCTGAGCCATGAACCCCATGTCGTCGTCGGCACACCCGGCCGTATTCTTGATCTGCTGGGTCGCGAGGCACTGAAGTTCGATCAGATCCAGACCGTCATTCTTGATGAGGCTGATCGCATGCTCGACATGGGGTTTCTGGATGACGTCAGCAAAATTCTCAGCCAGACACCCGATAGCAGAAACACCTGGCTTTTTTCTGCTACCTATCCCTACGAAATCCTGTCGCTCAGCAAACAGTTCCAGCGCGAACCAGAGAAAGTCTCCGTCACCAGCACTGAGGCGCAAAATCTGATCGAGCAGAAATTCTACAAAGTCGAACCTGCGGACAAACCAGCAGCGGTACTGCGTCTGCTACTGGAACAGCAAGCCGACAGCTGTCTCGTCTTCTGCAACACCAAGATCGATGCCAATGACCTGCACGACTATCTGTGGAAGCAAGGCATCCCCGCGCTGAACCTGCACGGCGATCTCGAACAACGCGACCGCGAAGAAACCCTCGTGCAATTCGCCAACGGCAGCAAACGCGTTCTGGTCGCCACCGACGTCGCCGCCCGCGGCCTCGACATCAAGGCACTGCCGCTCGTCATTGCCTATGAACTCCCCAATGACAGCGACGTGCACACCCATCGCATCGGCCGCACCGGCCGCGCTGGTGAAAAAGGTTTGGCCATGAGTCTGGCAAGCAGCGAGGAAGCCAATCGCGTCCAACGCATTGAAGCCCTGCTCGGTCACAGAATTGAATGGAGCCGACTCCCCACCGCCGCACGCGCCAGCAAACTCGCCGCCCCGACCATGCGCACATTGATCATCGACGCCGGCCGCCAGGACAAGCTACGCCCCGGCGACATCGTCGGCGCCCTCACTGGTGTGGGCGGCTTGCAAGCCGATCAAGTCGGCAAGATCGATGTGTTCGCTACCCGCTCCTATGTAGCAGTTGCCAGCGCGCTTATCGACAAAGTCATCGAAAAACTCCGCGCCGGCAAAATCAAAGGCCGCAATTTCCGCTTGCGCAAATTGGGCTAATCGCCGACCAGCAATAGCTGTATCCCTGAGTAGTACTGAACACACGACATTCTCAAAGAGCAGGTGGCGGGAGATGTTTCCTGGAACCTCGAAGGCCATGGGTGAAGCAACGCGCAGACAAAGCGCAGCTTTGTGCGTTGCTGAACGCCACGGAGCTATGCGGAGTGGCTGGAGGGAGGATGTGGTGTACTACTAGACCGCAGCGGTCCAGGAAACATCTCCCGCCCCCTGCGACTGCACCACCGTGAGCACTCAACACTCACAAACGAGACTGCACCGTTACTGCACAACTCCTACACCATTCCCCACACTATGCCCCCAATGTGAATCTTCACCCCCCACGTCAACTGAAGACCCACACCATCGTTATTACCTGTAAGCGAACGCAATGGCCAAGCACTTTCGCCCGAATCATTTCATTCAACTGTAATGCAACGAGGAACGGCATCATGAACATCAAAGCAATCGCAGCAGTAGTAGCAGTAACTTTATTTACCGTCGGTTTCGCTCCAGTAAGTTCGGCGCAGGAAAGCCCGCTGCCTGCAGGCGTCGAAGTCATCACCATCACCGCCAAGCGCCCTGACCCGACGGTAGCGAGCAACTGCATCAACGAAGTAATCACAACCGCGCGTGCCAATGCCGCAGACGGCCGCAGCAATAGCAAAGCGACAGTTCGTCAGGCAATTCGCCACTGCATGGAGCAGTCAGCCACAGGTGAAGCGCAGATCTGACGTGCGCGATAGGAGTGCAGTCTCAGAAGAACCCTGAGACTGCCAACAGCAGGATCACGATGTAGAGATACTTGCCGAACATGTTCGTCTTGTGTCTGACAAGCGAGTCGAGTTCGCCACGACGACGGGCAACATACTGGCGCAAATCGCTGTGCAGGGTGCCGGACTGTTCAGCGGTGCTGAGAAAACTGATGATCGGGTAATTGCGCAGGATGCCTGCACCCGTCAGCGCCTGGTTCAGGCTCATGCCGTTTTTCTGGATCTGGTCGATGGCCGTCGAGTGCTGCTGCCGCCAGAAGAAATCGTCACTGCTGTCACGCAATAGCTTCAGGCTTTCGTCGGCCGGCAGACCGGTTTCAAGACAGGTCGTCAACAGATTCAGATACCCCACCTCAAACAGTTGCCGCAGCCAGTGGTCGTTGTGAACGCGGCGCGCGAACTTCAGCAGCAGCGGATTGAAAGCGCCGATAGTCGCTTTCTCAAACGGCACCACAATTACCAGCTGATAAAACGCATATACCAGCAACAACTTGCTACCTGCCGTTAACAGGTAGGCGATGAACGAAAGGTCGCCAGCTGCCAGTCGCGGCGCCGGTCCTGCGAGTATTCCCACCACCACGACGATGAGCGGATACAGCAGCTTGGCCTTCATGGACGACAACTGCTGGTGCCGCTGCATGAAAAAGTTTTCAAGGTCGGCCAGTGCCTGCTCGACTCTGCCACTGGCTTCACCAGTCACGAGCAAACGCGATTCCCACGGCGTAATGGCCTTTACATAGGCCAGCGCTGCTGACATCGGCCTGCCCTTCTCTACCAGGCGCGGCAACATGGCAGTCTGCTTGTTGCGAAATGCCTGCGGCAACGTTTGTGCATCCAGCACCATGCTCATTGGCAGGCCGGCTTTGCAACTGGTGTAGAGCTGGTGATACAGCAGGGCTTTTTCTTTCAGGGTGTAGGCCATGGAGGGTCTGTCGCTGCGAATTAACGCAGAGATTATCCGGAGCGCCCCTTGTCATCAATAAATAGGTGTCAGAGTCATATTTCGCCCTGTTAATGCGATCGCACGGCAAAAATGCGGCGCGGCGAAATACGACTCTGACACCTATTGCGCAGGACTAGGCTTTTTCTTCGCAGTTGATCATCCAGCGAATGCCGAACTTGTCGACAAAGCTGGACCACAGTGCGCCCCAGAACATGTCCTTCAGCGGCATGACGTCGCTACCGCCGGCAGAGAGTGCTTCGAACAAGCGTTTGGCTTCAAGGCGCGTGTCGGGTTGCAGGTTGATGCTGAAGTTGGTGCCAAGCACATGGGATTTGGCGCGCTCTCCGGTGGCATCGGTCGCCATCAGTTCGAGTCCGCCCAGAATCGGCAGCGTGACATTCAGGATCGCGTTCTTTTCCGCCTCCGGCATGGGCGGTGCGCCGGGCGGGCTGGGCATATCGCCCATGCGCATCAACGGGCGACTGTATTCAGTGCCGAACACTTCCTTGTAGAACGTGAAAGCAGCTTCGGTAGTGCCAGGGAAATTCAGGTAGATCGATACTTTGGACATGCGGGTCTCCTTGTTTTGAAAATGTCAGATTGGCAGAGCGAGTTCGGCTTGCAACGCAGTGAGCAATTCCTGCGGCTTCACGGAGTGACTGGATTTAGGCAGCACACCGAGGCGTGCACCGGGAATCAGCGCGGCCAGCGCGCGTGCCGCCTTTGCAAGTCGTGGCTGGGTTTTGCCGCCGTACAGCACCGCGGTTGGCAGGCAGACACTGCGGGCAATCGCACCCGGCGGCGTGAAGTGTGTCTGGTCGAGCAATCCCATGTCATGCAACAGCGATGGGGCGATGGCCCAGGCCTTCTGCATTTGCCTGCGCATCACCAGATTGAAAATCCACACCAGTATTCCCGGCATCAGAAAGATGCTGCGCATGAAGTAGGTCACCGCGCCTTTGTTGTCACCGGCGCGAATGAAGCCCTGCAATTGTTGCAAGGCATCGACGGG
>JAZKEH010000157.1:0-10795 GCA_040387155.1 Pseudomonadota bacterium
TGACCTGACCTGACCTGACCTGACCTGACCTGACCTGACCTGACCTGACCTGACAGCAACTCTCACCAATTTACCCACGCGCATCCAGCCCACTTCAGTCCTACAAAAAAGTCCCTGCATGTATACGATCTACGACATCATCCTGCTTTTGCCCTTCGTCTTCGCCGCCATCTACTGGTGGCATGCCAGCGAACAAAAGGCTGTGGCAGTCAATGGCGCACGCGCCTACTGTCGGGAGCGCAAGCTACAGATGCTGGATGACTCATTGGTGTTCAAGAAATTCCGGCTGGAACGCAACCTGCACCAGAAGCGCTATCTGTGCCGCGTCTACGAATTTGATTACTGTCCTGATGGGATGGATCGCCGTAACGGCGAGATCGTGCTGCACGGTTACCAGATCCTGCGTGTCATCCTGCACAGCGATGTGCTGGAGATAACACAGTACTAACCGCAAATACGCGCCTCAGGCCGGCGTTGGTATCAGGGCGTTGTCGATGGCTTCCGCCCGCACACGTGCCGGTCTGTCCCTGATCCGATTGTAGTAGTCCACGAACTCTGGCCTGTCCGGCATCATCTTGAACTGCAAGCCATACCCTATCTGCGAACCGATATAGACGTCCGCTGCCGTGAATTTATCACCGGTAATGTAGGGGTGCTTGCTGACTGCCTGCGCCAGCGTTTCGACTACCTGATCGTAGCTGCCATAACCCACCGCGCGACTTTGCTCCGGCGTTACCTGCACGTTCAGCATCTTGTTGGTGAAGGCCGCCTCGTAAGGCCCGGCCGTGAAGAACATCCAGCGGTAGTAGTCCTGGCGCTGTGTGGGCGGCGGAATCAGACCCGCTTGCGGGAATGCTTCCGCGAGATACGCAATGATGGCGGCGCATTCGGTGATCACCTTGCCCGCATGCACAACCGTTGGCACCTTGCCCATCGGATTCAGGTCGGTATAGGGCGGTGTTTTCATCTGCGGACCGTACTGCACGATTTCGGTTTTGTAAGGAGCGCCGACCTCTTCCAGCATCCAGCGCACGATGCGGCCACGGCTTTGTGGGTTCGTATAGAAAATCAGGTCACTCATAACTGAATCCTTTTCTCTTCGACAAGATATTGTTCACGATAGATTGAAATGAAGGCCATCAATACGGCAATCAGGATCGGCCCCACAATCAGGCCGGTAAACCCATAGACATTGGCGCCACCGAGGATGCCACAGAAGATCAGCAGAATGGGCATGCCGGCACGGCTGCCAATAAAGAGCGGCTTGATGATGTTGTCGCTCATGCTGACGAACACAAAGCCCCAGACCATGACGAAGATGCCCCAGGGCTGTGAATCCAGCATGACAAACAGACCCAGCGGCAACCAGATGAGGCCGGCACCGACTACTGGAATCATGCCCGCAAGACCGGTAAGCGCCCCAAACAAAATGGCCAACGGTACGCCCGCAATCAGATAGCCGACCATGGCGATAACGCCTTGCGCCAGAGCCGTCAGCATGGCGCCGCGAATGACTGCGGTCACTGTCAGGTATACCCGCAAGGCAACCGCTTCAGTCTGTTCGCGCGGCATCGGAATGATCGTCAACAACCATTGCAGAAAACGTTCGCCATCGCGGAAGCAGAAAAACATCAGCGCGAGAATCAACACGAGATTGACGAAACCCAGCAGGATGTTGCGCGCAGTAGCTGCACCGAAATTCGCGAGTCCCAGGCTTAACGCGTCAATGTTGTTCAGCAGGAATTGTCTGGGATCGAATTGCGCCAACGCCGGGTTGCGTTGCACATAGGCTGCCAGACTCTGCCAGCGTAATTGCACCCATTCCGGCAACATCGACAGTGCCTCGCTGCTGCCGTTGGCGTTGAATTCCGCCACCCAATTGCTAACCGTCGGATACAACTGCGCCGACTGCGCGATAACGATCCAGAACAGGGAGATCACCGGCAGCAATACCAGTATCAACACCCCGGTAGTGAATACCGCCGCCGAGCTGGTGCCGCGATTGGGCATGCGCGCCTGCAGCATTTGATAGGCCGGCCAGAACACCAGCGTCAGTGATACTGCCCATATGATGACGTCGGCGAACAGCGACATGATCAACAGCAGTTGGTAGAGCAGGAAGGCGAAGGCAGCGAAGAAGAACCAGCGAAACAGCTTCAGCTTTTCCGTGGTGGGTGGCAGCAGGCCGTCCGGACCTGGTGGGGAGTGCTGCGGGGTGTTGGGGTCGTTCATACGGCCGGCTCCTTGGTAGCTTCCGGCGCGAGTATAGCGTGACAGCGACACTCGTGTCGGATCAGAGCGGGGTGTCCCCAGATATTACTGTGTGTCTGCTTCTGGCTGCCAACCACCGCCGAGTGCCTGATAGAGACCTACTGCAGCATTGAGCTGCAGCAGTTTGTTATCGAGCCAGGCGTTGCGGGTGGAGAACAGGGTGTTCTGTGTCTGGAGAACGGTCTGGTAGTCGGCGACGCCTTCCTCATAACGCTCCTGCGCAATGCGGAATGATTCTTCGGCGGCGCCAAGGTTATTGAGCGCAGTGGCGCCCTGCGCTTGCAGCAACTGGATGCTGTTGAGCAGTACTTCCACTTCGTTGAAGGCACCGATTACCGACTTGCGGTAATTGGCGAGGCTGTTTTCCAGTGTCAATTTCGACTGGTTGATATTGCGGAAGCGCTGGCCATTGTCGAGCAGGGTTTGCACAAGGCTGGCACTGACTGTCAACGCGGTATCAGGCGACGACACGAGCTCGCTGAGCGAGGTACTGCTGGCACTGCTGTTGCCAGTCAGGCTGATCTGCGGAAACAGGTCTGTCCTGACAATGGTGACGTTGGCATTGGCGCTGCGCAGTGCCGCTTCTGCCTGCACAAGGTCAGGGCGACGCTGCAGCAAGTCCGATGGCAAGCCTGGCTGCACTGCGGGCACCTGGATATCCAGCAAGCTCTGACCAGTGACATCGAAGCCCTGTACAGAGCGACCCTGCAACAAGGCCAACGCTGCTCGCGCCGCCAGATCGTTCTGCTGCAACTGGAGCAGGTTGTTGCGTTCGCGTTCGACAGCGATCTGCTGCTGCAACGCTTCAATTGGCACTGCGACACCTGCGTTGACACGCGCCTGCGCAATTTCACGAATCGCCTCGGCGTTGGCCACGTTCTGCTGGGCAGCGGTTGTCTTGTCGCGGGTCAGCAACAACTGGAAATACGTGGAAGCCGCCGTACCCAATGTGTTCAGGGCGAGATCGCCGATCTGGGCCACACGGCCTTCATAGTCGGACTGCGCACGTTCGAAAGTTGCTGGCTTGCTGAGAATGTCGTTATAGGTAAAACCAGCAGCCAGCGAGAACGGCACATTGTTGCCAGTACTGTTCTGCGTAAAGTCATTGCGGGCTTCGCTGGTGGAAGCACCAGTACCAATGCTGACGATAGGCGTTGGCAACAAATTGAAACCGGCTTCACGCAAGCTGATCTGGGCTGACTCAAGATTGCGCTGGTTATTGGCGAGATCGAAATTATTGGTTTGCACAGCACCGATAAGCGAACTCAACTCGGCATCGCCGAACGTGTTCCACCAGTCAGCCTGCGGCCACATTGGCGCATCGGCAGTAATGGGAGCCACCCAGCCAGTTGGAACGTCAGTGAGAGGCAACGGCGGCGCGGTGCCCACACAACCTGCTGCCAGCGTGCTCAGCAAAATGCCGCAATAAAAAGCTGATTTTGGTTTTTTTGTTGAAAGCATTTTCATGATCAGTCGTTCGCCAATGCCACTACAGGGTTGAGCTGCGCCGCCTTGCGGGCCGGTGCAAAACCAAACACAAGACCCGTCGCCGTCGCGACACCAAACGACAATGCAATGGGCGCAATGTTGAAATGAACAGGGAGACCAAAGCTCATCGCAATGCTGCCGATGGCAAAGCCCAGCGCTACGCCGATAAGGCCGCCCATACCGGATACCACAATGGCCTCCGTCAGGAACTGCGTGAGAATGTCGCTCTGGCGCGCACCGGTGGCCATGCGGATACCGATCTCGCGGGTGCGTTCAGCAACCGACATCAGCATCGTGTTCATGACACCGATGCCGCCTACCAACAGTGAAATCGAGGCAATGGCGCCGAGGAAGGTTGTCAGCGTCTGGGTCGTACTGGACACTGTTTCCAGCATTTCTGAACTGTTGAAGATGCGGAAATCCTGGGTGCCGTGACGCGCCACCATGAACTGGATCAGGTCGCGCTCTGTCTGGCTGATCTTGTCGGTGTCATCGACGTATACCGCAATGTTACGCGCGAACTTCTGGCCCATCAGCCGCAGCATGCCGGTCTTGAACGGGATGAAGACGACATCGTCCTGGTCATTGCCGTTGGCGGCACCACCCTTGCTGGTCATTACGCCAATAATCTGGAACGGGATATTGCTGATCAGGATGTATTCGCCGAGCGGGTCTTCGCCTTCGGGAAACAATTCAGCGGCTACCGTGCTGCCCAGCACGGCGACGGGCGTATAGGTATCGCTGTCTTCCTTCGTGAAGAACACACCACGCGCCAGCGGCCAGTTGCGCAATTCTGGCACGCGGTCGGAAACAGCCGACACCTGCGACGAATGATCCTGCCGGCGGAAACGCAGCGTGTAATTGCCCTGCAATTCTGGCGAGGTGCCCAATACGTTGGGCACGCCGGCAGCAATGGCTTCGGAATCTTCATAGGTCAGCGTTGATGGCATGTTGCGGCGCTGTGCATCGTCGCGCGCCGGCTGCAGGTTCAGCATGTTGGTGCCAATCGAACTGATCTGGTCTACCACCTGCTGCTGCACGCCCTCGCCGATTGCCAGCATGACAACGACGGATACCACACCGATGACCATACTGAGCAAGGTCAGCGAGGTGCGGAACAAATTGGAGCGCAGTGATTGCAGCGCCATACGAAAAGCTTCGCCGAAACTGCTGAACACCAGCCCGGTTTTACGGCTCAGGAACAGATCACGCAGCTTGTCGTTGTGTTTTGCGTCTATGGCACCTGCTACATGACCACTGTCGCGGATCACCTGGCCGTCGCGGAATTCAATGACCCGGTCAGCGTGCTCGGCAACGTGCGAATCATGCGTGATGATGATGACGGTGTGACCGTCGCGCGCGAGCTTCTCCAGCAAGGCCAGCACTTCAACACCGCTTTGGGAATCGAGAGCACCGGTAGGCTCGTCGGCGAGAATGATCTTGCCGCCATTCATCAACGCGCGCGCAATCGACACACGTTGCTGTTGACCACCGGATAACTGCGTCGGCCTGTGGTCCATACGCTCACCAAGACCAAGCGACGTCAGCAAACCTTCAGCGCGAACGATGCGCTCGTCGCTGCCTTTGCCGGCATAAATCGCGGGAATCTCTACGTTCTGCAGCGCGGTCGAACCGCCGAGCAGGTTGTAACTCTGGAACACGAAACCAAAAGCTTCGCGGCGCAACCAGGCGAGACCATCGGCATCAAAGGATTCGATGGAGCGACCGGCAAACAGATAAGTGCCCGATGTCGCCTGGTCGAGACAGCCGAGCAAGTTCATCATCGTCGACTTGCCCGAACCCGACTGCCCCATGATGGCGACGAACTCACCAGGATAGATCTTCAGATTGATGCCACGCAGGGCGTGTACTTCAACACCGCCACCGGTAACGAAGGTACGGCGGATGTCGCGCAATTCAATAAGGGGGATAGCTTCCACGCCTAGAATCTCATGAACGGCATGCCGCCGCCGCGGAAGTTGCCGCCGTTGTTCTGGTTGTTGGCGCCCTGGGTCTCAGATTCCGGCTCGAGAATACCCGCCACTACCTGCTCGCCAACCGTGAGGCCCGAGAGCACTTCAGCGGCGACGCGACTGGTCACACCCACCATGATCTGGCGTTCTTCCTGGGTGCCATCGGATTTGACGACGGTAACAGTAGCGGGACGTGGCGCATTGGGATTGCCTCCCGCCGCACGACCGAAACCACCACGGCCGCCGCCCTGGCCACGGAACCCCCCGGGAGGACCACCAGCGCCTGGCGTGAAACCCGCAGGAGGCGTGAAGCCTTCCGGTGGACGGAAACCACCTTGGCCGCCTGCGCCACCACCAGCAGGCACGCTGCCGGCTTCATTGGCTGCAGGTGCAGCGCCGTTGGCAGCGAGCGCGCCGGGCGCGTCGCCAAATTTCAAGGCACCTACCGGCACAGTAATGACGTTTTCTGCAGATGAAGTGACGAAGTAGACCTGTGCCGTCATCTCGGAATACAACGCACTGTCTGCATTGGCGATATCGAACAGCGCGGTGTAGAGCACAACGTTGCTGGTCACAGTCGGCGTTGGCAACACCTGCCGCACTGACGCATACCAGCGGCGATCACCGCTGCCGAGCGTCGTGAAATACACCGGCATGTCTTTCTTGACGCTGCTGATGTCAGCTTCGGAAATTTCGGCTTCGACCGTCATCGTGCTGAGATCCGCGATGCGCAGGATGGTTGGCGCCTGCTGTACGGAGTTCAAGGTGCGGCCTTCGCGCATTTCAATCGACACTACAGTGCCGGCAGCAGGCGCAAAAATCTTGGTGAATTCAAGTTGGGTCTCATCACTGGAGAGCGTGGCTTTGCTCTGCTCGATCTGTTTCTGCAATTGCTCAAGCGAAGATAGTGCAGATGCAAGGTTGTTTTTAGCCGTGTCATATTCCAGCTGACTGGTGGCCTTCGCATCGTTCAAGCGTTGTTGGCGGTCGGCATTGGCTTGCGCCAATATCAAGGCAGAGCGACGCGCTTCCAACTGTGCTTCCTGCGAACCAATGCTGGCGCGGCTGGCGGTTACCTTGGCTTCCTGTACACGGGCATCAATTTCAGCAAGCAGTTGGCCTGCTTCCACTTCATCGCCCACTTCGACATACAGCTTTTTCAACTGGCCCGACACCTGGGCGCCGACATCAACATACTCGCTCGGCTTGAGGGTACCGGCCGATGCAATGGTGTTCTCGATCGAACCCATTTCAACCTTCGCCAGCAGTGGCTGATTGGTCACCGCATCTTCTTCACCGCGCGTGAAGAACCAAACTGACACAGCGATAACGGCCACGGCCGCAGCAATTATTTTTTTGGGGTATTTGCGGTTAGCAAAAGTGGGCATTGGAAATATCCAGGCTGAATGACAGCTGTGAGCCTTTTGAATGGTTTAACGCACGAGCAGGGCGCTGAGTTTACGGCTAAAAGTGCAGCTAAAAAGGATAAAATGACTGATCAGTCATGTTTCCTTTGCTTGATGTTTTTCGGTGAGCAGTTCAGGCCTTGGGAAGCTTGCCATTGTCCGCCAGCGCGGCCAGTTCGGTGTAGCCACCGATGCCGGTTCCATCAAAAAAAATTTGCGGAACTGTGCGGCGACCGTTGGCCTTGAGTTTCATCTCTTCATACAGGGCCAGGTCGTGGGTGACGTCAATCTCCTGGAACTCATAACCCAGTTGGGTCAACAGTCTCTTGGCGGCATGACAATAGCCGCACCAATCCTTGCTATAGACGACGACGGAAGGCATAACAAAACTTCACTGAAAGTAACTGCGGGTGAACGGAGAAAGTAACCTGAGGGCAGCCAGCCTCGAAAACAAGAGGCCTGCCGCCTTGAGCGGCAAATTAGCAGGGATCAGCTAACTAGCCGTGCCCATTGGTAATTTTAATCAGGTCTTCGACTGTCTTTTTTGCCTTGCCGTCATCAATGGCAGCACTGGCCACAGCAACGCCATCGCGCAAATCCTGCACCTTGCCGGCTACCAGAAGCGCGGCCGCGCTGCCGAACAAGACAATGTCCCGGTAGGCATCACGTTGGCCGCCCAGCAAGGCCATCAGCCGTTCTGCGTTATAGGCGGCCTCACCCCCGCGAATATCAGCCAGGGTGGCCTGCGGTAATCCGGCTTGCGCAGGGGTGACTTCAAATTCCGTCACCACACCATTTTTTACGGCACAAACGTGATTGCTGCCCAGGGTGCTGAGTTCGTCGAGACCGCCGGCACCGTGCACAACCCAGGCACTTTCGCAGCCCAGTCTTGCCAGCACCTCGGCCAACGGACGCACCCACTCTTTCGCATAAACACCGAGCAAGTAGCGTTTGACACCCGCAGGATTGCACAGCGGTCCCAGCAAATTGAAGATCGTGCGTATCCCCAGTTCAGCCCTTACGGGCCCAACATGCTTGAAGCACTCGTGGTGCCGCGGCGCCAACAGGAAAGCGTAATTGGCTTCTGCCAGCGAGCGCTCGATCAGCGGCAACTCTGCAGTGATATTGATACCAAGTGCGGTTTGAACATCGGCAGTGCCCGACTTCGACGACACCGCGCGATTGCCATGCTTGGCAACCGGCACACCGCAAGCGGCAACCACCAACGCAGTAGCGGTGGAGATATTGAGGGTATGGGCACCGTCACCACCGGTGCCGACAATGTCCATTGCACCGGCGGGAGCACTGATCGCGAGCGCCTTGGCCCGTATGACGCTGACGGCAGCGCTGATTTCATCAACCGTTTCGCCCCGCATCCGCAAGGCAACCAGGAAGGCTGCTATCTGGGCCGGCGTGGCCGCACCACCCATGATGAGACCAAAGGCCTGCTCAGCCTCGGCAAAGGTGAGCGACTGCCCGCCCACGGTCTTGCCGATAAAACCTTTGAGATCAGCGGGATTCGCAGTCATGGTTAGTGCTGTTTCTTCAGCTCAATGGCCAGCAGGGTGTTTTGCATCAGCGATGCAATTGTCATCGGACCAACACCGCCTGGCACGGGCGTAATCCAGCTGCACTTGGCCTTGACGTTGTCGAAATCGACGTCGCCGCGCAATTTGAAGCCTTTTGGATCCGATTGGTCTGGCACGCGGGTCGTGCCCACATCGATGACAACCGCGCCCGGCTTGACCATGTCAGCCGTTACAAACATCGGCTTGCCGATGGCGACGATCAGGATGTCGGCACTGGCGCAGATCTCTTTCATGTTGGTGGTGCGGCTGTGCACCATCGTCACCGTGCAGTTGCCCGGATTGGTATTGCGCGACATCAGAATCGACATCGGGGTACCGACGATGTTGCTGCGGCCAACGACGACGCAATGCTTGCCGGCGGTGTCGATTTTGTTGCGTTTCAGCAATTCCATGATGCCGTTGGGGGTGGCCGAGATATACGTCGGCAGGCCCAGCATCATGCGGCCGAGGTTTTCCGGGTGGAAACCGTCCACATCCTTGCGGTAGTCGATGGCTTCGGTGACCTTGTCTTCGTTGATGTGCTTGGGCAGTGGTACCTGCACGATGAAGCCGTCGATATTGGGGTCCTTGTTCAGCTTGTCGACCACGGCCAGCAGTTCGGCTTCGGTGATCGTGGCGGGATAGGTCAGCAGGGTCGACTCAAAACCGCAGGCCTTGCAGGCCAATACCTTGTTGTTCACATAGGTCATGCTGCCGCCATCGTTGCCTACCAAAACTGCTGCCAGATGTGGCACGCGGCCACCGGCCGCCTTGATGGCGGCGACCTTTTCGGCGATTTCTTTCTTGAGCTGATCGGATGTGGCTTTGCCATCGAGTAACTGCATTGGAACCTCGTTTGGGGAGTAGAAAAAGGCAATTCCTGAAGGGGCAGGAATCAAGCGAGCGCGCATTCTACCCTCGCGGTTTGGAGGGAGTCACTCCGACAGCCTGCCAATATCAGGCAAAGCCCGTGTGAAGCGGCGGGCAGTGCTTTGAATAACCTCGCACTTTGGGAAAAAAGCCATAGTAAACAACCATCAAGTTTCGGTAGAGTGGAATTCGGGGTTTTACCTTATTGCCCCGTGTTTTCCAGAGACAAACCGGTGAGTGGTATCAGAAGGATGGCCCCCAGGGCTGAAGTCTGCAAAGGGCCGCTTTACGGCCTCCATTACCCGGTTTTCCCCACCTTACCTGGCAATTGACATGCGCAAAAAATTCAGCGGACGCCACAGTCTTCCGATAATCACCCTGCTTTCCTGCCTCAGCATGCCCCTGTATGCCCAGACTGGCGACCCGATTGGCGTGGTATTGACCACCAAGGGTCAGGTGGAAGCGCGCAATGGCGCCGGCGTTTTGCGCACACTCACCCGTAAATCCGAACTCTTTGTCGACGACACGATAGTGGTTGGCGCCGATGGCGTAGCCCAGGTGCGCATGGTGGACAACGCCAAGATTTCCTTCACTCCGAACACTGAATTCAAATTCGATGTCTACGAATTCGACGGCAATGCCGCTACCCCGGACAGTGCCGTCATGTCGATGGTGCGCGGCGGTTTCCGTACAATTTCAGGCACCGTGGGCGACGCGGATGCGGACGAATATCGTATTGAAACCCCGATGGCCAGTATCGGTATTCGCGGTACGACGCATGGCGGCGTCATTATTGGCGGCAGGCTCTATACCCAGGTTAGCCAGGGCGGCACCACTGTCAGCAATACCCAGGGCAGTCTCAATCTTGGTATCGGCGCTGATTTCGACTACAGCGAAACCGAACAGGATCAACCACCCCAAGGTTTGCTGGAACAACCGGACGCCTTGCTCGTGTTGGATGTCCCGCCGCCTCCAGTGGAAGAGGAAGATGACGGCGGTGACGGCGGTGCAGAAGGCGGCGATGGTGGCAACAATCAGGCCGGTGCCGGCGATAACGCCAACGGCAATGCTGCCGACGGCAATAACGGCAACGCCAACAATGCTGGCAACGATGGCAACGGCAACGGCAACGGCAACGCGAATAACGGTAATGCAAATAACGCCGGCAATGCCAACAACGGCAACAACGCCAACGCCGGCGGCAACAATGCGGGCCAGG
>JAZKEH010000157.1:10805-11938 GCA_040387155.1 Pseudomonadota bacterium
CCGAAACTTGCGCCGCCGCCCGAGCGCATTCCGCCACCCCCGCCTCCACCACCCGCACCTGCTTTTGCAACGCTCGGCGGTGGCACCAACAGCACGTTGACGGGATTGAATAACACCGCCAATAACCCACCTGCCAATTTCATTAACCCCAACACGATCGAATTGTTCGTGGATGTTGAAGACACTTCGTCGCCTTCTCCTACGACCAACCCGACCATTCAGTTGCCGAACAATAACCCCGGCAACAATATCAATCCCGTAATCAACATCCGTGAAGTCGAGGAGCTGGTTTCAGCCGGCGAAACTGCCGCTGAGAAAGCTGCACGCCTGGAAGCCGAAGCGAAAGCCAAGGCCGAAGCAGATGCCAAGGCGAAGGCTGACGCAGATGCCAAGGCAAAAGCCGATGCGGACGCCAAAGCTGCTGCTGATGCCGCCGCGAAAGCTGCAGCGGATGCCGCCGCCAAAGCCGCTGCTGACGCAGAGGCCAAAGCAAAAGCCGAAGCCGATGCGAAGGCAAAGGCCGATGCAGACGCCAAAGCCGCAGCAGATGCCGCCGCCAAAGCAGCCGCAGATGCCGCAGCGAAAGCTGCAGCGGACGCCGCAAAAGCCGAAGCCGACGCAAAGGCGAAGGCCGACGCAGAAGCGGCTGAAAAAGCCCGTCTGGAAGCAGAAGCCAAGGCACGAGCTGAAGCGGAAGCGAAAGCAGCCGCGGATACAGAAGCCAACCTGCCACCGCCTCCTCCGCCACCGCCTCCTCCGCCACCACCACCTCCGCCACCACCACCTCCGCCGCCTCCGCCTGTGGGCCCGCCACCGCCTCCGCCACCACCCACATTGACGCAGCAGCTGTCCAGCAGTGCTTACGTTGGCATGTTGGTATCCACTGGCGCATCCGGCGGCAGCGTTGCCTATGGCAAGGCAGTCCAGGTTTCCTCGGGAGCCGGCATTCCCATCATCAGCCATAACGGCTTTGGCCAGGATATTACTGGCAGTGACATGCTGGAGGTTCCTGCCGACGTGACACTGAGCGCCAATGCCACTGCACCCACGCGCTTGCCTACATTGCAGAACATAGGCTCGCTCGACATGGACTGGGGTCGCTGGGACAACGCCGATCTGAAGGTTGAAGCCAC
>JAZKEH010000158.1:0-13990 GCA_040387155.1 Pseudomonadota bacterium
GCGCCAGCTTTCAATCAATACGAAATGACCGGGGCGGCCGCGTTGCTCGAACAACTCAATGTTTTCGAAGTTGGCTTGCTGCCTGACGGAGACGGCGTAGTTGGTAAACGCCGTCAGTGCCTGTGGCCTGGTGCCGGCAGCAACTTCGACATACACAACTGATTGAACAGCTGTGGGTGACGGTTGGGCGGTAGCCACGTTTGCAAACAGCAGGCCGAGCAACACCAGCAGGATTCGGGGCATCGTGGATACTCCTCTTTTTATTGGCAGTCGTAGCCGTTGCACGAAGACGGATCCAATCGGGGACCGGCCTAGCTCTCCAATTGTTGCCAGCGTTGGTAAAGTTTTTCCAACTGCTGTTGTGCCGTCGTCAGCCGTTTGAATACCTGCTCGGTTTCCGCATGCGACTTCAAATAGAAATCGGCGGCTGATACTTCGCGCTCAATATCGCCAATCAGAATCTCGGCGTCTTCGATCTGCTTGGGCAACAGGTCCAGTTCGCGTTGTTCTTTATAGGTGCGTTTCTGTTTGGAGGCGATTTCCGTTTTGATCTCTGCAGCCTTGGGTTCCGGTGCCTTCTGTTCGATTGCGGGCTGCTGCGAAGCGTTGCTGGCATTCACTTCCGCATTCTCATCAGCAAAGCTGCCGCCCTGCCGCAACCAGTCGAGATAGCCGCCGACATAACGGTTCACCTTGCCCTTGCCTTCGAACACGATGCAACTCTGCACCACGTTGTCGAGGAATTCGCGGTCATGGCTGACGAGCAATAACGTGCCCTGGAATTCCAGTAGCAACTCTTCCAACAGTTCGAGTGTTTCCAGATCAAGATCGTTGGTCGGCTCGTCCATCACCAACAGGTTCGCGGGTTTGCTGAACAACTTGGCGAGGATCAAGCGATTCTGCTCACCACCGGAGAGCGCTTTGACGGGCTGGCGCAAACGATCCGGCGTAAACAAAAAGTCCTGCAGGTAGGAAATCACATGGCGTTGACGGCCATTGATCTCGATGTAGTCACTGCCTTCGGCGAGGTTGTCACGCACGCTCTTCTCGCCGGCGAGTTCACCTCGGAGCTGGTCAAAATAGGCAAGTTCGAGTTTGGTGCCGATTTTTACCGTGCCGGACTCTGGTGTCAGCTGGCCAAGCAGAATTTTCAGCAGCGTGGTTTTGCCGGAACCGTTTGGTCCGATCAAACCAATCTTGTCGCCGCGCATTACCTTGGTAGAAAAATTCCGGATGACCGTACGATCACCAAAGCTGTGTGTGATCTTGTCGAGCTCCATGACAATCTTGCCGCTGGCGTCAGCAGTATTCAGCGCCATATTGGCGTTGCCTTCGACATTGCGACGCGCCCTGAACTCGTCTCGCATGGCTTCGAGTGCGCGCACCCTGCCCTCGTTGCGCGTGCGGCGCGCCTTCACACCCTGGCGTATCCACACTTCTTCCTGCGCCAGCTTCTTGTCGAATTCCATATTGGTCTTGGCTTCGGCTTCCAGCTGCTGATCGCGGAATTCCAGAAAACGACGGTAATCATGCTGCCAGACGCGCAAGGCGCCGCGATCGAGTTCGAGAATGCGGTTGGCGACGGCCTGCAAGAAACTTCGATCATGCGTGATGACGACCACAGCACCGCGATAATCCCGCAACTGCTTTTCCAGCCATTGGATGGCGGGAATGTCGAGATGGTTGGTGGGCTCATCCAGCAACAACACATCAGGATCACTGACCAGTGCGCGGCCCAGCGATACCCGGCGCGCCCAGCCACCGGAGAGTTCTGCCATTGTCTTCTGTGCCGGCAATTGCAGAATGGAAATCACACTTTCCACTTGCTGCTGCACGCCCCACGCGTTCTGGGTTTCGATGTCGTGCTGCACTTGTTCCAGCTTTGCCAGCACTTGCGGTGTTGGCTCCTGCTCAATCAGGTGATGGAATTCCTTGATCAAGGCACCGGCGCCCGCGAGACCGTCGGCGATGTAATCAAACACGGTTTGATCACTTGCCTGCGGCAATTCCTGGTCGAGGTAGGCAACGCGGGTTTCCGGTTGCATCCACAGCTCGCCGCTATCGGCCTTGATCTTGCCACTCAGCAATTTCATGAAGGTCGATTTGCCGGCGCCGTTGCGACCGAGCAGGCCCCAGCGTTCGCCGGGCTGGATTGTCAGCGAGACTTTGTCGAGCAGCACTTGCGTGCCATAGGCGAGTTGGATGTCGGCGAGACGGAACAGTGGCATGGGGAAAGCTGCGGCGTGTGGTTACAATGCGGGCCGAAGACCGCCAAAGTGGCGGCTGGCAAAAAATGAGCGGCGAGCATACATGAATTCAACGCCACATTCCCCTGAACAAGCACCGCGCCGCCTCATAGTGGGCATCAGCGGTGCATCGGGCATCATCTACGGCATCACGGCGCTCAAACAGCTACGAGCACTGGGCATCGAGACGCATCTCGTTGTCAGCAAGTCTGCCATTGTCACGCTCGGCCACGAGAGTGAATTGAAATACAGCGAACTGTGCGCGTTGGCCGATGTGCACTATCAAAACAGCGACATCGGCGCCGCCATTGCCAGCGGCAGCTTCCGTACGCTCGGCATGCTGGTGGCGCCCTGCTCCATTCGCACCTTGTCCGAGATCACGACCGGCGTAACCGCCTCGCTGATGAGTCGCGCTGCCGATGTTGTATTAAAGGAACGACGTCGGTTGGTACTGATGGTGCGGGAAACCCCACTGCATGCCGGCCACCTGCAGAGCATGCTGAACGTGACCACTATGGGCGCCGTGGTAATGCCGCCGGTCCCGGCTTTCTATGCCAAGCCCGCTTCGCTGCAGGAAATGGTGGATCAAACGGTGGGCAGGGCGCTCGATTTGTTCGGGTTGGACACGGGCATCACCCGCTGGGGCGAATCCGATCGATAAATTACATCTAATTAGATGTTTATATATTAAAAGCTGTTTTATTACCCTTTCCAGTTTGTGTTCGGACGTTATCTAACATCGTTTTTGATGTTTTTTATCTGTACACAACGACTATGCAGTAATTAAACTTCCGGGCTAGCTTCTACAGACCAAGGAGGCGCGCCCATGCTGCTGCATCAACAACTCAAACAACGCCGCAAAGCTCTCGGCCTGCAACAGTCCGACCTGTTGCTGCGGATAGGCATGAACCAGCAGCAGTACCAGCGTATCGAAGCCGACGGCAATCCGCGGCTGGAAACGTTGGCACTTATTGCCCAAGGGTTGGAAGCCGAGGTGGTGCTGGTGCCAAAAGCGCGACTCGATGAGGTGCTGGCGTTGCTGGCGCAGACACCCGGTACTGAGGCCAGGGACAACTACGCAGTGGCCGAGCCAACACCCTCTTCACCGCCTGCAGTCGATGTTGATCCGTGGGCGGGCATGTTCGACCACGCCGACCGATAAGCGCCACGATGTCTCCCGCAGCAGCCACCACCAACCGACCGCAAGAGCAGGTATCCGTCCTGCGGCTGTCCTTGCACGGCACGGTCATTGGTCATCTGGCCGGGTATCAGGGGGGGCGCACGGTATTGGTGTTTGATCCGGCCTATGTGGCAAGTACCCAGCGCCCCACTTTTACCTTGACTGGCCTGCCGCAACACCCCGCCAGCGCCACCGTGTTTGCCAAGCCGTGGCTACGACAACAACGCCTGCACCCTGTGTTGTCCAATCTCCTGCCCGAGGGCGCCTTGCGGGAATGGCTGGCGCAACAGCTGAAGGTGCATCCCGACAATGAGTTTCCGTTGTTTGCGCTGCTGAGCAATGACCTGCCGGGCGCCTTGCAGGCGCACGCCGTCAAACCGGATGAAATTCCTGAAGGTGTGCTGGATTTCCGAACCTCCGTCGAACCGGTGCCGCGCGCGGTCGAACGGCCCTATGCGCATTTCTCGCTGGCGGGCGTGCAGATGAAGTTCTCGGTGCGCGAACGTGATCGCCGCTACACCATCTCCGCTGCGGATGCCCTGGGTGACTGGATCATCAAGACGCCGTCCACGCGTCACACCGGCGTGCCGGTAAACGAGTTCACTGCAATGAAGTTGGCCGAACTGGCGGGCATCAACATTCCGGAGATTCGTTTGGTGCCACTGACCAGTCTCGACAATTTGCCGCCGCTCAATTTGCCGCAGGAAGAACATGCCTTCGCCATTCGCCGCTTCGATCGCACCGCTGCTGGCGAGCGCGTGCATGCAGAAGACTTTGCGCAGGTGTTGTTCAAGTATCCGCACGAGAAGTATGGCAACGCCAACGCCGAGATGCTGGGCAGAATCGTGCGTGGCTTCACATCACAGGCACTGGCCAATACACAGCAGCTTGCGCGCCGTCTGCTGGTAAATGTGCTGCTCGGTAATGGCGATGCTCATCTGAAAAACTGGAGTCTGTGGTATCCGGATCAAATCAATGCGGAACTCGCGCCTGCCTATGACATTCTGTACACGCAAGCCTTTGTGCCAAACGAAAAGGAGCAGGCGATGAATCTCGGTGGCCACAAGGATTGGTACACGCTGGAAACCAGCCATTTTGAAGAGTGGAGCAGGGCAGTGGGAGTGCCGTGGCGCGTGATCCGTCCGCACTTGCTCGACACACTCGAACGCGCACGTACATTGTGGCCTGCATACCTGGAGGAGGCGCCGATGCTGGAAACCCACAAGCTACTGTTACGTCACCACTGGAAGAGCTTGCCGAAGAAATTGCAGTACGGCTTGTAAGCACACTTTGAGACTGACTCTATGAGCGACAACATCCTCACGTCCTTGCAGCAACAGCAGCGCGACTTCGCGCAGGAACGCAACTGGGAACAATTCCACACACCGAAGAATCTTGTGATGGCGCTTGCTGTTGAAGCCGCCGAGCTGCAGGAAATTTTCCAATGGCTGACGCCAGAGCAGTCAGTGGCGCTTGATGCCAGACAGCGCACGCAAACAGAAGAGGAGATGGCCGACGTTCTGCTGTACCTTTGCCGTCTGGCTGACGTACTCAACATCGATCTGGCCAAAGCCGCTGCCGCCAAGCTGCAGCGCAATGCCGAGAAATACCCGGCCGATCTCGTGCGCGGCAAGTCCGCCAAATACAGCGAATACTGAAATGCTTTCCTATCGTCACGCTTTCCATGCCGGCAATCATGCCGATGTGCTCAAACATCTGGTGCTGCTGAACACGCTGTACTACGCCACCCGCAAAGACGCTCCGGTGTTCTACCTCGACACCCACAGCGGTGCCGGCCTTTATTACCTGGATACCGAAGAGGCGAAGAAAACGGGCGAAGCAGAGCAGGGCGTTCTGAAACTGAATTTCACAGCACTCATGCAGCAACTCGATGGCGACAACCAGGTGGCTGTGCGGCTTTACCACGAACACATCTCCCAATTGCTGCAACGTCGCCAATATCCCGGCTCTCCACTGCTCGCATCCTCGCTATTGCGACATCAGGACCATCTGCATCTGTGTGAACTGCATCCGGCTGATTTCGACCTGCTGCAAAAGCAGGTGCGTGGGGACGATCGCATTCGCTATGAGAAAGTTGATGGCTATGTGCGCGCCCTTACCTTGTTGCCACCCGCACAGAAGCGCGCGGTCGTGCTGATCGATCCCTCGTATGAAGCAAGCAATGATTACCGTGATGTGGTGAAGCTGGTTGCGGATATCTATCACCGCATGCGCGGAGCGCAGATCCTGCTGTGGTATCCGGTAGTGGAGCGGGGCGACTTTGACTACATGATGGGTTTGTTCAACAAGACCGCCGTGAAGGATCTCTGGCAATTTGAACTTGGCATCGCGCCGGACAGCAGTGGGCATGGCCTTACTGCCAGCGGCATGCTGGTGGTAAATCCACCCTATACCTTGCCCGGCCAGCTACGGGCAATATTGCCGCTGGTGCAGCAGCAGCTCGCCCCCGCCTATGGACATTGGTCGGTGAAAAATCTCATCTCGGAGTGATGTGTTGATGGAGCAAACCGGAACGTCCAACCCGCTGTTGCGCCAGATCGGCGCCGCGTTACTGCTCTGCAGTGCCTTGCTCGCCTTCGCGCCGTGGCTCGACCGCCATGCAGACTCCTCTCTCAGCGTCGCCATCACCAGCACATTGGCGCTATTTGCATCAGTGCGCGGTGTCGATGCGATAGTCAGTTCGCTGGAAGGCACTGAACTCGCACTCTCGCCCGCTGGTATCGGCGTCACCTTCGCTCCGGGCGAATTGCTTGAACCCATTGATGATCTGGTGGAGCAACTCGCCGACGTCCTGCTGTGGGTGTTGACGTTAATGGGCATTGAACGTCTTGGCATCGGCCTGTTGGGCAGCATCTGGATACGCAGCCTCAGTGCAATCATTCTCGTCGCTGCAGCCTTGGTGTTGTGGCTGCGCCCGCACTGGAAGTGGCCGGGCTACGCCCGCAAGTTTGTCGTCGTTTTGGTGTTGCTACGGCTGGCGTTACCGCTGGTAGCTATCAGCAGTGAGTTGGTTGCACAGCACATCGTCGATACCAGAGCGGCCGCCGCTGAAACGGCGCTGGTGACGATGTCTCAGCAGATCAGGACGGAACAATCGCAAGCGAATGCCGCCAATGGCGCTGCAACCGACAACGCGGGAGACCCCTCGTTACTTGAACGACTGGAACGCGCGACGCGTAACTTCAGTGAGAATCTGCAGATCCAGGCACGCATGCAGCGGCTGTCGAACCGGTTGGACGATGGCGTCAATCATGCTGTGGACTTGTTGGCACTGGTGATACTGCGCGCACTACTGTTCCCGGCGTTATTTCTGCTCTCAGGATGGTTCGCGCTGCGAGTGGTGGAAGACTGATTGGCAGCGATGGGTGACGCGTGCTTTATCAGTGGAAGCCGAGCAGGTTTAGCAAAATCGATCTTGTGTTACCTGCGCCCATTCCATTGATGACAAGCGTTTCCAAATCGAATGCCCAGGCACGCAGAAGCCGTGCACCACTGCCGGCATGTAACCAGCTCAGTGCTGCGCCGTTAGCGACCACCGTGATCCAGAACAGCAATCGGAAACTTCCTTTTACCGTTTTGTGCCTGAAGAGTTGCTGGGCAGCAAGAGCTCCAGGCCACCCACCGAATAACGCCAGCAAATGAAGCGTGTTCTCAGGGACTCGCCATGCGCCTCGTTGTGATGCCCATTTGTCCTTGGCATAGACAAGCAAGGTAACCGAGCCAAGAATCACATAGATCACAGGAATGAATAACGGGGTGTAGCCGAGAGTGTAAGAGGCAATGAGCGCCGCTACAGTGGTGAGTACAAGCAGATAGTTGAATTGCACTTGTTATGCAGTTGGAAGTTGCAAACGCTGTACAGCAGCTATCTTCGCCGCCACTTCAGCCGACACGCCCGCCTTGTTGGCAAAATCGGACCAGCGTGAAACGACACTGCGCACTTCATCGATGATCGCCTCGGCGCGGCCTTTCTTCATCGCACAGTTACTGGCGCACTCACGAAAGTCATTGAGCGTAAAGTTATCGCGTTTGCCATTCAGCGTCATCTGGTGCTGGCCGGTCCAGGCGCCTTGCGGGTTGTAGCTGTAGGTAACGTCGTAAGCGGGTGACAGCGACCACTGACCGGAGGGCTGCATCAGGAAGCCGAAATTTTTTACGTGATCATCCTGGTTGCGCGCGATGATGTTGAAGGCCATGCGACGAAATAGTTCTTCAATGCTGGCCATTGGCAACTGCAGTTGCCGCAGGATTTGCAACGCCTGTTCGTAGGAGTAGGCGCCAGGCTGGCGATAATCGAAGTGGGCGAGGGCAGCTAGAGTTTGCATGTGCAACTTGCCGCCGCTGTCAGTGCGATCAAAGCGTCGCGTCATGAAGTGATGGCGACCGCCTTCCTGCAGCAAGCGACATTCGCTCATCGTGATGCCGGCGGCGGTGGCCATCAGATAGTAGGCGTATTCGATCAGGCCGAAACCCTGCGGGTCGTCCAGTTCCTTGTCGCGGTTGCCACTGACGCCGTCGAATTTGAGAATCCAATAACTGAAGCCATCGCCCGCATTGATCTGGCCAGAACGCACCTGCCCGGTGTCGGGATTCCACGCAATGATCGCCTTGGCGCGCGCACCGCCGGCGGAGGTGCCAATGCGCAGAATATTGTTCAGTGAATTTTCATGCATCGTGGTCGTTAAGGAGCCGTCGATTTGTTCGCGTTGTCGCAGGATTGTGCTGGCCAGTTCGACCAACGCCTGCATGTCGAGCACTTCGCCCTTTGCTTCCGGCACATCGATGGCGGGCACATATTCCAGTGCACCCATGCCGCGGTTGCCGGTGTAGCAAAGGCGTTCCACGGCATTGAAGCTGTCGGCGGTGCGACCCTGGCGCGCGAGCCAGGCATTGATCAGCGCATTGCCGAAATCATCCGGCAGCGAATCGGACAACAGGCCGGGCAAACCCTTGAAGGTAGGGCGCGGCAAGTTGGGAAAACTGTAGATGCCGGAGGCCAGGGGCATCATCAATGGCGCCACCTGGATGCCGCTACGCGTGAAGGCCGCTTCGTATTCAAAATTGGCGACTTGCCGGTTGTTGTCCCAGGCGACAGCACCGATGCGGCGGCCCCACATTTTGACTTCAGCCAGCAGCATGGCGGCTTACTCCGGTTGCCATTGCCAGGGGGACTCAGGCTCCGCCACCGTTGGCTGGGTTTGGCGGGAGGCACGCTTGCGGGTTTTGCCCTGCAGCTTCAATTGCTGAAGCGGACTGATGGCAGGCGGGGGTATCAACACTTCGAGGTTTTCCAGCAGACCCAATACCCGCAGCACCCGTAGCAGATTGACGGTTTGCGAGGGTTCGCCTGCCTCCAACCGGGTTAGCGTGCGCAGTGATAGCCCGGCTTCAGCGGCCAAGGCCTCTTGGGAAAGGTTGCGAGCCAGCCGCAACTGGGCCAGTCGTTCGCCGAGTTCCTGCAGAATGGCGCTGTCGCTCAAGGTTGTTGAAAGCTTCATATAACAAGTCTTTTGTGGCGTATAAACCGAATAATTTGAGCCTATACGCATTCTATGGCTGTTTATTCCATTTTCAAAGATAAAATTTATAAAGCGCCAATTGTGGCGCCTACTCAGATTATTGGTCAAATATACGCCATAAATGACTTGTTAGTTGGAGCAAAAACCCTGCTTTAGCCGCCTTCCACCTCCTCCACGTCTTCATAGTGGTGCGGCTGAAAGCGTGGTGAGCAGATGGCAAGAAACAACAAGTCCTGCTGACCTATATTCGCTATGCGCTGACGACAGCCCGCAGGAATCAGCACGACGTCGCCCGGCCCCACCGGCTGCGCCGGCAATGCGCCCACTTCGACCCGCGCACTGCCGGCAAGAATCACGTAGCGCTCAATGATGCCGTGCAGCCGATGCCAGCGCGTGGTGATACCCGGCGCTACGCGCGCCTCGGCAATCGAGACGTCTGCATCGATGGCGTTATTTGACAGTTCGTTGATATAGCAACGTTCTTCCGTGTAGTACTCTGCGGCGGCATTGCGACGAAGTATCAGTTCCTGCATTTCAGGCTCCGGAGACAAGAATGGATGACGGCAGTTTGCTGTGGGGCATGCTATTTGGCTGCGTTGGCCTCGGCTACTTCCGTTATGGCAAGCAGCAGAGTCGCTTCATCCCCTATGTCAGCGGCATTGGCTTGATGGTGTTTCCGTATTTCGTTACTGGTGCGCTGTGGATCATCGTGGTCGGCGTTGCGCTGATGGCGGTGCCTTACTTCCTCCGCTACTGAGCGCACGACTCCCTGTTCTGGAATCAATCGTCGAGAGCGAGCAGATCGCCGGCCAGCCAGGCTTGCAGATGCTGCAACTCATTGGCGGCGCAACGTACGGCGACATAGCCATCAGGACGGATCAGGTAAAGTTGATCACCATTGCCTGTCAGCCACGCTGGCGCTTGTGGCAACAGCAACACCTTCACGCAATGATGATGGTGACGCAGCAACGTATCCAACTGCGCCGACAAGTCTGCTGAAGGCTGGGCAGTGGCCGCGACCAGCAATATGAAACTGTCATGGCGGCTCAGCGCAAACAGGCTGCCCTGCGGCAATGCCACGTCTGGCATACGGTCACCGGCCTGCAAGCCGGCTTTGTCAGCCGTCTCGGCATGGCGATAGTGATAACTGATGCCACTGACCTGCGTGACCAGCGCCTGCAGTTTCCCGCTTTCCTTCAACGCCAACAATGCCGCCGGATCGTTGTTGCGACCCGCCATGAACAGTTCATGAATCGCTGAGGCGGCCGCAATGACTTGCGACCCTATCGGCTTGCGTTCGCTGTCGTAGCTGTCGAGCAGCGCAGGCGGTGCCCAACCCTTCAGGACATACGCCAGCTTCCATCCCAGGTTGTAGGCATCCTGCATGCAGCAGTTCATGCCCTGGCCACCAGCGGTTGAATGTACATGCGCCGCATCCCCTGCGAGGAATACATTGCCTTGCCGATAGGTCTTCGCCAGATGAATACGACTGCCCCAGCGTGAATGCCACACGGTGTCGCCCATTCGAATGCCATCGAAATGTTGCGCGAGGATGTCGCTGAATACCTGTTGTGGCACCGCATCGGGAGCGGCCTTGTCTGCCGGCTGACTCATCAGCAATCTGAAATAGCCACCGGGCAGGCGTACGACCATGACGAAGTGAGCGGGTCCCATGCAGTAATGCACCCATTCCTGCTGATCCGGAAAGTCATGCAGGAATACATCGAGATTCTGCAAGACAGTGCTGGCGTAATCGCTGCCGTCCTTCTCCCAGTTCAGTTGCTGACGAATGCGTGAGCCGCCGCCATCTGCTGCGATCAGATACTGACAGTGAACCTGCTCTTCACGACCATCCGCGTGTTGCAGCGTCGCGAGCACGCCTTCGTCTTGTTGAGTGACATGAGTACAAGTCACGCCCCACTCGGCAGAGCGACCATAAGCTTCCTGTAGATAGTTGCGAAGATGGCCTTCGGTTTCATCCTGGCTGTGCAGCAGCAGAATCGGATAACGCGATGGCAATTGGGTAAAGTCGAGACCAGGCCTTACTTCACTGCGCTTGCCACTGCCATCGACGAAATGCATCACATAGCCGGGACTGTGGACGCCACGCGATACGAAGCGATCAATCAGCGATGCATCGATACGCTCAAGCATTTCCAAGGTGCGGGCGTGGACAGTGACCGCACGGGAATAGCGTGAGGCTTCCGGCAAGCGGTCGACACAGCGGAACTCAATGCCGAAGCGCGCCAGCTCCAGTGCGAGCATGCTGCCGGCAGCTCCGCTGCCAATGATGAGAACGGGGATAGAGGCTGGCGTCATGTGCTGTTTCCCCTGAATTCAAAATGATTGAAGTGCTAAAGCTGTCCCAACTTCATCGTCGTGCCGGCAGTGCCAGCAACAGTCAGCGTGCACACTCCCCACTGCTCGGGGATGTCGTAGGCGATATCCGGCTCTACTGCAAAGCTGAGGTACTGCTTTTCACAGTACACCTTGAACTCGTCCACTTTGCCTTCTATCTCTGCCACATACACCTGATTCTTGAACACCTTGATACTAAACTCGCCCTTGTCATTTATCGCGGCGGGAATTTCATAGGGATCATCATTCAGTTTCAAGGCCGCCACTTCATCCATCAATGGCTTGAATGTCTCCAGAGCCTCTTTGTCGTCGACCTGTTCAAAATAGCTGTAGGTGTCCTGGGCTTCCTTGAAGTGCCTGTTCCTGACTTGTAGCTTGATCAATTCATGGCGCGCAAATTTGGCTTCGTTTGCTGGCAGAAAAACTTCATCTTCCTCGACGCGGGAGTTCGATAAGGCATCGCCGAGATAATTCATCTGCTCCAGGCTGGTGCCAAATCTGCTCGCGTACAGAAAATTGGCGAGGCCGAAAAAAGCCGACTCATAGCGGTTGTTGACGCCGGTTGCTTCCAGCGTTGTCAGCAATGCTTTTGCTTCGTCCTGCGTAGCGTTTGCACTGAATGCATCGAAGAACTGCCGGTACGCTACAACAAAGGCTCGATGCGCTCCGCTGGAGCCTCCAACTTCAAACCACATTATGGTGCGGAGACTACTCATCACAGGCTTCCCATTACTGACCGCCGGTTCATATCGCCATTTCTGTATCGTGGATATCGTGGTCCTCTCAAAATCCGGACTTGAGGAATCCAGTACCATCACTTCAAAAGGCTTGCCGGTGTCATCCACCATCATGTTGACCTCTACCCACCCATCAATGCCGCGCTGCAATGAACGGATCGGATACGTCGGGGGCCCGCGTTTTATCGGCTTGGGAGGCACCACCACAGTCATGACTTCGATTTTGTCTTCCTGCGCTGTTGTCGTAGCCATAGGGCCGAGTAACCACGCGAATGCGAAGAAAAGAATCAACTTGTTATTTTGCATGGCAACGCCTCCTCCTGTTCTACTTCAGTCAGCCGTTGATCTGCCGACATAAAATTGAATCAGGCCTTGGCTTCAGCCACATACAAATACCGCTGGAACCCTGTAAAAATTTCGCGAATTTGCCCTACAGTGCCAAGTTCCGCCGCGACGCAGTGTAGCGATTACGTGTTCTTGTCCAGCACCAGGAAGCAGTACGGATAGGGATTGGTTGCCGTGGCAGGGTGTGCTTCGCGTGCTACTTCTCGCCAATCACTCCGCATGAACTCGGGGAAGAATGCGTCAGCTTCTGGTTCGGCGTCTACTTCGGTGAGATAGAGGCGCTGCGCCAGCGCGAGTGCTTGCGCATAAATCTGCGCGCCGCCAATAACCATTACTTCGTCTTGACCCACTGGCAGCAACTTTCTGGCTGCGTCCAGCGCGGCTTCCAGCGAAGCGACCAACGTAATGCCTTCCGCCTGGTAATCCGCATTACGACTGATGACGATATTCGGCCGTCCTGGCAGTGGACGCCCGATCGATTCAAACGTATTGCGTCCCATGATGACAGGCTTGCCCATCGTCACGCGCTTGAAGTACTTCAGATCTTCCGGCAGATGCCACGGCATCTTGTTGTTGAGGCCGATGGCGCGGTTGCGCGCGGCGGCGACAACAAGGGCGATTTTCATGCGTGGCTCCTAGGCTCCCAACGCAAGCCGTTCGGCGCGATTGGGATCGTTCTGCAGTTCAGTAGTGGTATTGAAGACCATCGTCGGATACTCATCCGCATTGAAAGCAGGCCAGTGCGGCATGTCGGCGTGATCGGGGTTGCCCGTGCGCGCAAACGCCGCCCACGCCGCACTCATCACATGCGCCAGCTGATAACGGTCCGCGCCGGCACCGGTCATCGAGGCGGCGACATCGACGTTGTTGAATACGAACGGAATGTCGAGGGTGTGATAAGAGCCCATGCGGTTGTCGTGCACCGGTGAATACCAATTGAAATAATAGAGGTAAGCCGGTGCCTGTCCCTGGGTCTGCTTGAGTTTGCACAACAGCTGCGCGTTGCGGCGACGGGTGTTGTCCGACTCGGCAATAAGCCACAGCATGCGATTGCGTACCTGCGGGTAACGTTGACGGTACAGTGTCAGCAACTCCTGTCCCTTGGTCGCATCGTTGCCGGCCAGCCGGTTGAACTGCATTTGCATCTCGTCGGCTGCCATGTCGAACGCCGGTGGTCCCAGCCAGCCATTTTCAGTCGCGGTGGAGCCTGCCATCAGCGGTACGTTGGCGGAGTATTCCGGTGCAGTTGGGTCCCACTGGTGGCGCGGAATGATGTTGCCGTCAATCACCGGGCCGCCCGCAAGATTGGCAATTGCCGGATCACTGTAGAACGCTTGCTGCAATTGTTGCGGCGTGAGTTGCTGCAGACGTGCGAGCTGGTTCTTCTTGATGTCGAGTTTGGCCAGAAATTTTTCAGTAGCCGCTGTGGCATCCGAGGCTGTGGTGCCGCGTATGGCAGAGCCGCTCTGGGCGATGCAGCGATGGAACAATCCCTTCGCCGAGGGCATAGCCATCACCGTAGTGGTCTTGCCGCCACCGCCTGACTGGCCAAAGATCGTCACGCGATCAGGGTCACCACCGAAG
>JAZKEH010000159.1:0-6092 GCA_040387155.1 Pseudomonadota bacterium
TTCGTCATCCAGCCTGCTGCGCATGGATGTATAGGCACTGATGCCGCCACTGATTGCTGACTGCAACTCCTGCACGTCGAGATAGGAACGTTTTCCAAGACCCACTTCGGACATGCACGAGGTGCAGAACGGCAACAACTCAAGCTGCGCGGCGCTGAGTTCTGGTAGCGTCAGCACGACCTGTTGATAGCTGAGACCGTTGGTGCCTTGTGCATAGAACGACACCGGCAGTGACTGTTGGGCGAGATTAAGGGTGCTCTGACGACGCGTTGGCCATTGCACATCGCCGGGTACATCACTCAGTTCCACTTTCGGTAGCAGCTCGGCATCCGGCTTCTTTTCCTGCCGTTTTTGCAGTGCAGCGGCCTGGCGAATGATGCGTTCCTTGTCAGCAGTTGTGAGCTTGCTCTTGATGTCGGCCAGTCGTGCCGCTTCGGCTTCCTTCGCGCGCTCACTTTGCTGATTGTCGGGACGCGCAGTCAGCGTGAGGCGGTGCGGATTGTCGAGCAGCAGTTCGCGTACCAGTTGCGGAATAAAGCCAGGATCCTTGATGGACTGGGTGAAACGCGCCAACACCGGATCGATATCGAGCAACTCGATCGGATCGCCGCGATGGGTTGCTGTCGACAAGGCCGACAGGATCAGTTGCAAGCCGTAGGGATAGGAATCGCCGCTGATTTCACGTTGATGCAACTCCAGCGCGTGCAGTGCCGCTTCCACTTTTTCCAGCGGTACGCCGTCGCGGGCAACCTGCTCAAGCGTCTGCAGAATCAATGTTTCAACATCGGCCGTTGCGTCAATTGCACAGCCTTCAAGGCCGCAGATGAAACTCATCTCGCGGAACGAATCCTCCAGTCCGGAGAGCAACGACGACGGCGAACGTCCGAGCTCACTGGTTTCCAGCGCCATCTGCAGCGGACTCGCGCTGTTGTCCATCAATACCGAACTCAGCAACTGCGCCTTGTACATGTCTTCCAGATTGGCGCTCTTGCCAAGCAACCAGGCCATGACGATGTGGGTTTTGTCTTCAATGTCAGGTTCGTCGAGCGCGTAGGTGGCTTCGACCTTTTTTGGTTGCGTAAAACGTTGCTCATCTCCAACCGCGATATGCACGTCGAGCTTACGGAACTCATGCAGCGCATGGCTCTCAAATTTCGCCTGATGTTCATGCGCCGGAATGTCGCCGTAGGTCATGAAGATGGCATTGCTGGGGTGGTAGTGCGTCTTGTAGAAGGAGGTCAGCTCGGCATAGCTGAGATCCGGAATGTGTACTGGATCGCCGCCACTGTTGTAGTGATAGGTCGTAGTGGGAAACAGATGTTCAGTCAGCAATTGCCAGATGTAGCTGGTCGATGAACTGAGCGCACCCTTCATCTCGTTGAAGACTACGCCTTTGTACTCAAGCGGGCTGTCGGCGTTGTCAGGCTGCTGAAACTCCAGACGATGGCCTTCCTGCGCGAAATCGAGCTCATCAAGATTCGAGAAAAACACCGCATCGAGATAAACCTCGAGCAGGTTGTTGAAGTCTTTGCGGTTCAGGCTGGCGAATGGATAGGCCGTCCAGTCACTGCTGGTGAATGCATTCATGAACGTATTGAGCGAACGGCGGATCATCATGAAGAACGGATCGCGCACCGGGAAGCGGCGGCTGCCGCACAACGCGGTGTGTTCCAGAATGTGGGCGACGCCAGTGGAGTCATGCGGGACGGTGCGCAATGCAACCAGGAATACGTTCTCGGGATTGTCAGTGGCAAGGTGGAAATGCACGGCACCAGTGGTCACGTGCTCATACTCTTCCACACTCAGATTCAAGGTTGGCAAAAAGCGGCTGCGCTTGAAGACAAACGCGGGATGAGCAACGGGAGCGGCGGAAGTGGAGGAAGCAAGAAAGTCGGTGCCGGTTGGCTGCATGCAAGGGTCCTGAACTGGGGGGTGAAACGGGCTGACAACCCGAATGCTAGGGGGCTTTGCCGGCAGAGTAAACCTCGCCGGCAACGAAAGATTGTGCCTTACAAAACAACCAGTAACCGCAAGGCTTCCACGTGCAAACGGACGTCAGCAAAGCAGCGGGTGAGCGCTTCCCGTTGCTGCTGCAAGTAGCTGATTTCGCTGTCTTGCACCTGCGGATTCACAGCCTGCAGGGCCTGCAAACGGGCAATTTCCTGATCCAGGTGCTGCTGCATCGCAACGGTACGCTCGCTGACCAGTTCAGGCAGCTGTTTCTCGGCCACCTTCTGCCCGAGTCTGGCCAACAGTTCTACCGACGGTTTGTGCTCCTGCAGCAGGGCGCGCAGCTGCGCTTTTGGCAATGGCTCGCATTGCTTGTCGAGTATGTCAGGCGTCAGCGCCTTGCCAAGGCTGCGTTTTTGGCTGTCGACAACGGCACGCAGGGTCGTTACCGGAAACCAGCGTTTTACCTGCAGGCGGGCTGGACCTGACACCGTCACGCGATAAAGACTCTCCAGCACCAGCGTGCCGGCAGGCAGCCGCTTGTCGCGCAGAATGCCTGCCGTGGCCTTGCCGTTGTGATCCTGCAAAACGAGATCGAGACTCTGCAGCACCATCGGATGCAGCCAGTTCACAAAGGGCATGTCGTCGCGTTTGAGCGCGAGCGAGCGGTTCAATGTAAAGGTGGTGCCGTCATCCGGAATGGACGGGAAGGAGGCAATCAACATGTCGGCACCGGGTGTCACATTCCAGGTGCCGTTGCTGTTTTCTTCATTGTCGAGGCCGTAGTTGGCAAACACGCTGCGCAGGAACTGGCGTGGTGAGCCTTCGTTTTCGAGCTGCTGGATGTCTTTCAGCAGGCGTGCTGCTGCCAATGGACGACAGGAATTCAGTTCGAGCAGTTTGTCGCGACCGGCAGTGTGTTGCTCAAGCAAGGCCGTATTCAGTGCCGCCGCTTCAGTGAGCATCTGCTGCACCAGCTCAATGTCCTGCGGTGTCTTTAGCGCTGCAATCAGCTTGTCGTCCAGTTTTACGCAGACTTGTGCAGCGACCGGATTGGGTTGTGCCGTAATACCCAGCACGTTGACATGTAACTCGAACAACACAGCTTGCGCTGAATCGCTGAACGTCGGCAGGTGGAGGTGCACAACAGTTTGTTGGCCAATACGGTCGAGTCGGCCGATGCGTTGCTCCAGCAAATCAGGATTCAACGGAATGTCGAACAGGAACAGATGCTGGCAGAACTGGAAGTTACGGCCTTCGCTGCCGATCTCGGAGCACACCAGCACCTGCGCGCCGTTCTCGCTTTCCGCAAAATAGGCGGCAGCACGATCGCGCTCAACAAGCGAGAGACCTTCGTGGAACACGGCGCTGCGCAGGCCCTTCTGCAAACGGAGGAAATTCTCCAGCACTTCGGCTGTTGAACGCGTGTGACAGATAACCAGCAGTTTGCCGCCTTGCTGTGTGTTCAGTACTTCAAGCAGGCAACTGACGCGTGAGTCCTGTTTCAGCCAGCTGTCATCCTGCAGAAAATTGCGCTCCGGTTGCAGCGCGCGTTCGAGTCCTTGATACAAGGCAGGGAAGGGGAGCGGGTAGTGATGCAATTGCCGCTGCGGAAAGCCGCTTACTGTCTTGCGGGTGTTGCGGAAGACAATGCGGCCGGTGCCGTGCCTGTCCAACAGGTTATTCAATTCTGCCTCATCAACTTCGGCTGTCTGCTGCAGTGATTCCAGTCTGGCGGCCAATGAGCGATAGCCCAATTGCTCCTGCTCAAACGCCGCCAGATCGTGGAAGCGCTGTGGGTCCAATAGCGACAGCAGGGCAAAGTGACTGGCCATGCCGGCCTGGTCAGGCGTTGCAGTCAGCAACAGCAGGCCGGGGACTTGCGCGGCAAACTGCTGCACAAGCGCGTACAAGCCGGCGTGCGCTGCATTGGTCGTGTTCAGCAAATGATGGGCTTCGTCGACGATCAGCAGATCCCAGTTGCCCTTCAGGGCTTTCTCGCGCCAGTTGGGTGCAGCGCCAAGAAATTCGCGGCTGCACAATACCAACTGCTCACTGTCGAAGGGATTGTCCGGGTTCACTTCCGTTAGCGCGCGACAGCGTTCTTCATCGAGAATCGTGAAGCGCAGGTTGAAGCGACGCAGCAGTTCTACCAGCCACTGATGTACCAGCGAGTCTGGCACGAGGATCAACACCCGCGTTGCCAGACCACTGAACAACTGTTGCTGCAGGATAAGACAGGCTTCGATGGTTTTGCCGAGGCCGACTTCGTCGCACAACAAGACGCGTGGTGAAGGCCGGCGCGATACTTCGTTGGCAATATGCAACTGGTGTGGCAGCAATTCTGTGCGACCGCTGCAAAGTCCCAGCAACGCCGAGCTCTCGATGAAACTCTGAACACCCAGGGCGGCACGTCGCAACTGGAACCAGCCAGTGCTCTCGATACGGGCTGCCAGCAAGCGTTTCAGCGGCTGGCTCAGACTCAGCAGCGGCGACAGTTCGATTTCACTGAGCGTTTTTTCCTGGCCGTCGTTGCGGGAACGTACCAGGTAGATCAGCAGGCCCTTGCGCTCGGTCGCTTGCAGCACGACGGCTTCATCGCCAGCAGCGTCACGCAGGACATCACCGGTGTCGAAGGTAATGCGTGTCAGCGGCGCATTGGCGTGTGCGTAGCGGCGGATGTCCTGCGTAGCAGGGAAGCTGAGGCTGAGTGTACGAAACTCTACTTCGGTGATGATGCCCAAACCCAATTCGGGCTCTGCATCACTGAGAAAACGTTGACCGACTGCAAATTCTGGCATGGCGTTATGACTGCGACTGTAACGTGGCTATGGTAAGGCCTGCGCCATGCAGGTCCAAGCATTCATTCCGGCCTTGTCGGTTCGGCTGCTGGCTTCCCGTAGGCTGATGACTCCCCAAGGGTTCTTTGCTAGATTCCGGGGCTTATCAAAATAACAATCAAATCACTTCAGGGGACCCTATGGCACACATCCGCGCAGGCCTGCCGCGCGCACTGCTGTTGCTCGCTTCCACCTTGTTGACCGGCACTGCTCTTGGCCAGCCGGGCTCCTTCATTCCCGTGACCGATGACATGCTGCTGAATCCCGCCGACGGCGATTGGCTGATGTGGCGACGCACGCTGAATTCCTGGGGTTACAGTCCACTCAAGCAGATAGACCGTGCCAACGTGAAGAACCTGCAGTTGGCGTGGAGCATGCCGCTCAACCCTGGTTCGGTGCAGGAGGGTACGCCGCTTGTGCACGACGGCGTTCTGTACATGCCGCATCCGGGTGATGTCGTCAGCGCCGTGAATGCGGCTACCGGTGAAAAAATGTGGGAATACCGTCGCGACATTCCGGAAGATGTCGGTGACTACATTCCTGCCGTTGAAACCGAACGCGCGCTCGCCATGTATGGCGACACCATCATTTTTACCAGTAACGATGACTACATCGTGGGCCTTGATGCCCACACTGGTGCTGAGCGTTACGCGACTCAGATACTGGATTACCGGACCCACCCGGCTCAACAAAGCTCCGGTGCAATCATCATCAACGGCAAAGCAATTTCCGGTCGCGGCTGTATGCCGGCCGGAGGCCCCGATGCCTGTGTGATCACTGCGCATGATGCGACTACCGGCGCCGAACTGTGGCGTTTGAATACGATACAAAAGCCGGGCGAGGGCGAAGACACCTGGGGTGGCCTGCCGTGGGAAGCGCGCTGGCACGTCGGTGCGTGGATGATGCCCAGTTACGATCCGGAACTGGATTTGATTTACATGGGAACGTCCGTGACGGCACCGGCGCCGAAATTCCTGCTGGCTGGCAACGACAACAAGTACCTCTATCACAACTCGACATTGGCGATTGATCCTGACGATGGCCATATCGTCTGGTATTACCAGCACCTGGTAGACCATTGGGATCTTGATCATCCCTTTGAACGTTTGCTGGTGGATACCGTGGTAGCGCCGGATCCAGCCGAAGTCGCCTGGATCAGCCCGGACATTGAAAAGGGCAAAACCGCACTTGAAGGCATCGCAAATGGTAGCGGAGAAGGCGAGCCGGACTCACTGTTCGGTCCCATTGACAAGCGCGCAGTCAAAGCGCTCCGCGACGCTGGTTTTGATTCCATCGAAAAGC
>JAZKEH010000159.1:6102-19306 GCA_040387155.1 Pseudomonadota bacterium
CCCGGCAAGACCGGTGTGACCTACACGCTCGACCGTGAGACGGGTAAATTCCTGTGGGCGCGTCCGACCGTGCACCAGAATGTCGTGGCCAGCATCGATGGCAAGACAGGAGAGGCAACGGTAAATCCCGCCGCCTTGTTCAGCGCAATGGGCGACAAGGCAGAAATCTGCCCGGCGCTGACCGGCGGCAAGAACTGGCAGGCTGGCGCCTACAGCCCGCTTACCAACATGATGTACTACGGCCTGCAGAACACCTGCGCGGATGTCACGGTGACTATCGACAAACCTGACGTGGAATCACTGTACGGCACGTCGGGTCGTGACAAGCTGGCACCCGGCGCAACGGGCATTGGCAGTCTGTTCGCGGTGTCGGCGGAAACCGGCTGGAAATTTGATATGGCAGGGACTGCCCTGTCGGTGGTCACCACTGGCGGCGGCCTGGTGTTTGGTGGTGATATCGAAGGCAACTTCCGCGCCTTCGACCAGGAAACCGGAGCAGTGCTGTGGGAGGTCAACCTCGGGTCGTCGGTAACCGGGTATCCCATCAGTTTCGCTGTCGACGGCAGGCAATATGTGGCCGCGAGCACTGGTTCTTCGGTAACAACAGCCGGTCATCGCCGCATGATGACAGACCTGAAGGCAGCGTCGGACAACCAACTGTACATATTCGCCTTGCCCGAGTGAGGAGCTCTCCTGATAATCCACGCTCACCATCAAGATTGATCAATAACGGCGCCATAGTTCTAAGCACGCACATTTGTAACCGGATTTATTTGTAACCAGCTTTATTTGTAACCAAGAGGGGGAACCAATGAGTTTCAAAACAAAGATAGGATCGCTGAGCTCCTACGACAAAGGCAGTATCGAACTGAATGATGATCTGAAGCATTACGCGTTCTCGAACATCTTCGAAGTTGCCAACGCGGCGAAGCCGTACGAGCGAGTCATGGTGGCTTCCAACCTGGAGTACTGCGCCGAGGTTATTCGCGCTGAAGGCAAGTCACCCTGGTACACCTCACCGCATGATGAGTTCGCGATCGTCATGGACGGTGAAATCGAGTTCACGTTCTTCCAGTTGGGCGACGACCAGAAGCCCACGCACAAAGCTGGCGCCGCCAAAGTAGCCGGTGAACCCAAGGGCAAGCGCATGGGGCGCGTGCGCGCACGCCGTGGCCATGAAGTGTTGTTGCCGAAAGGCGCGGCTTACCAGTTGTCTGCCAGCAAGACTTCCGTGTGCCTCGTGCAGACTTCAGCCGGTCCGGAAAGCGTTGAACGCTGGTCCAAGATCTGCGTGCTCGACTAAGACCGAATCATTACTGACCAATTCCTGTTTTTCAGAGAGGACTCCATGACAATCGCCAGCGCAAAAGTCATCGCATCTGCACCCGATCCGGTGCTGGGCTACAAGAAATTCCAGTTCGGCAGTTTCACCTTTGAACGTGACATGTACTTCGTTCATATCACCTGGCCGAAAGGCGTACACACCATTGAAGTCGACCGCTTCCTGCGCGCCATGGTGCGCGACATCGGCTGGGGCTTCTTCTATGGCTGGATCTTTTTTGATGACGTCTTCGGTACGCAGAACCACTACGGCACTGTCGATATCTATGCCGGCCGTTACAGCAAGGGCCATCGCGACACGGGTGTCGATTTCCTCGAAACCTTCAACACTGATGATGTGCGCGTCGCGTTTGAAACCATCTCGGTAAACTGGATCAACGAAGGCTACGATCCACTGCGCGCGCCGATGGAAACCGGTTCACCGTTGGGACCCAAGACCAGGGACGCTACCGGTCCATTGATCCGTGGCTTCGAGCCCGCCCGTCGCATGATGGGTCTGCCGGGCGACGTCAGTCCGCGCTCAGATGCTTCTGGCCATCCAATCAACCGCGCCTTTGCTGACATGACGTTCGACAAGCCAGACATCGAGATCGAACCCGGTTTTGAAGATCAGGTACATGCCTTCAACCTGTTTGATCACATCGCGCGGGCCGATGTGACCTGGAATCCCTCGTTCACTTCCATTACCCGTGCCTGTATCTGCTGCGTAACCAGTGAAGAACACATGCTGCCGGTTATTCATGGCAATGATCGCAATGAGTGGTTCATCCAGCTCACGGATGAAATTCACTGGAACATCCAGGACAAGAACACCGGCAATCCACGTGGCCGCATTGTCATGAAATCCGGCGACGTATGCGCAATGCCGGCTGATATCCGTCATCAGGGCTTCTCGCCGAAGCGTTCAATGTTGATGGTGCTGGAGAACGGCACGCCAGGTCTGGAAGAGAAGTACGCGAAGGGTGAACTTGAACCGTTCCCGATTACTGCCTCGCGCTGGTAAGTTGTACACACTCAGGGGCCGAACAGGCCCCTGATGCTTTCGTTGATCCGGAGATCCCATGTCCATTCCAAAGTTCCAAACCCAGCTTTTCATCAACAATGAATTTGTTGATGCGCTTGATGGCGGCACATTCGATGTATTCAATCCATTCGACAATTCACTGTTGGCAAAGGTCAGCGAAGCGAAACCCGCTGACATAGATCGCGCGGTAGCTGCCGCACGCAAGGCATTTCCGGCATGGGCAGCCATGTCGCCATCTGACCGCGGTGTACTGATCGGCAAACTGGCCGATGCAATCGAGAAAGACAGGGACAATCTGTCGTTGATTGAATCACTCGATACCGGTCATCCAATTCGTGATACCCGCAACCTTGATGTGGCACGCACAGTGGCAACCTTTCGCTATTTTGCGGGCATGCCAGACAAGAACGAAGGCACGGTCATTCCGGTTGATACCGGCTTTTTGAATTACGTAACACGTGTACCGGTCGGTGTTGTGGGGCAGGTAGTGCCATGGAATTTTCCGTTGATGTTTACCAGCTGGAAGTTGGGGCCGGCACTCGCAGCTGGCAACTGTGTTGTCATGAAACAGGCAGAGTTGACACCGTTGTCGACTCTGCGTGTTGCTGAGTTGGCGCGTGAAGTCGGCTTTCCGCCGGGCGTCATCAATATAGTGCCGGGCTATGGTCATATCGCGGGCCAGTATCTGGCAGAGCACAAGGACGTCGACAAGATATCGTTTACGGGTTCGACGATGACGGGTCGCAAGATTGTGCAGGCCTCTGCCGGCAACCTGAAGCGCGTGCAGCTTGAGCTGGGCGGCAAGGGCGCCAACATCATATTTGAAGACGCCAACCTGATGGCGGCTGTAAACGGTTCAGCCTTCGCGATATTTCACAATCAGGGACAGGCCTGCATTGCCGGTTCGCGACTGATGTTGCATGAAAAGATTGCCGACGAGTTTCTCGAGAAGTTCATGAAGCTGGCGGCATCGATCAAGCTGGGTGATCCGCTTGATCCGACTACGGAGATGGGACCGCTGACGTCGAAGATGCACCAGGAACGTGTGTTGAGCTTCTGCAATGTAACGAAAGAGCAGGGCGGCGAAATCCTGCTCGGTGGCAAGGCGCCTTCAGCACCGGAATTGCAGAAGGGTTGTTTTGTTGAACCAACGATTGTGCGTGCAAAAACGCCGAATGATCGTGTGTGTCAGGAAGAAGTGTTCGGTCCCTTTGTTGTGGTCTCCACCTTCAAGAATGACGAAGAAGTATTGGCGATGGCCAACAACACGATCTACGGACTTGGCGGTGGTTTGTGGACCAATAACCTGCAGCGGGCGCATTCGATGGCCCGCCATATGGAAGCAGGCATGGTGTGGATCAACTGCTACAAGCGTTTCCATCCGGGCTCACCTTTCGGTGGCATCAAGGATTCCGGCTACGGTCGCGAGATGGGACATTTTGCGATGCACGAGTATACGGAGCCGAAATCGGTGTGGGTCAACATCGACGCCAAAATTCCGGTGTTCTACCCGCGCTAGTTCCTGCGTTTTTGCATGTTGTTGATGGTTTCAACGCATGCGCTGTGCCGGGCATTGGAGGATAATGGCTTCAGTTTTTTCACTTGAACCCATAGGACCTCCCATGCCCGGCTTGCTTCCGAACGTCGATCCCGACGGTCTGCTCGAATATTCCGTCGTCTACACCGACCGCGCTCTCAATCACATGTCGCAATCCTTCCAGGGTGTGATGCGTGACATTTCCAGCTTGCTGAAGGATGTCTATCAGGCCGACGGCGTTGCTGTTGTGCCTGGCAGTGGCACCTTTGGCATGGAGGCGGTGGCGCGCCAGTTGGCGACTGATCAAACCTGTTTGGTCATCCGCAATGGCTGGTTCTCCTATCGCTGGACACAGATTCTCGACATGGGTCGCATTGCTTCCGAAAGCGTCGTGTTGAAAGCGCGCCAGGCACAAGACGCTACCCAGTCACCGTTTGCTCCTTGCCCGATTGATGAAACAGTCGCCACCATCAAATCACGCAAACCGGCCGTGGTATTTGCACCTCAAGTCGAAACATCTTCAGGCATGATGTTGCCGGATGACTATATCCGCGCGCTGGCCGATGCGGTGCATGAAGTGGGTGGTCTTTTGGTGATCGACTGCATCGCTTCCGGTACCGTCTGGCTGGACATGAAGAAGCTCGGCATCGATGTGCTGATCAGTGCGCCGCAAAAAGGCTGGAGCGCATCACCTTGCTGTGGTCTCGTCATGATGAGTGCGCGCGCGCTCGAACGGGTACGCACCACTACCAGCACGAGCTTTGCCTGCGATCTCGGCAAATGGCTGCAGATCATGGAAGCGTATGAGAAAGGCGGCCATGCCTATCATGCGACGATGCCTACTGACGGCCTGCGGACATTCCGTGACCTGATGCATGAGAACAAGGCGCTCGGTTTTGCCCGCTTGAAAGAACAGCAATTGGAGCTGGGCCGCAAGGTGCGTGGATTGCTGGAGAGCAAAGGCTTTGCCAGCGTTGCCGCTACCGGTTTTCAGGCACCAGGCGTTGTTGTCAGTTATACCAACGACGCGGATATCCAGAACGGCAAGAAGTTTCTTGCGCAAGGTCTGCAGATTGCTACCGGAGTTCCGTTGCAATGCGATGAACGCGCGGATTTCCGAACATTCCGTGTTGGCTTGTTCGGCATCGACAAGCTGCAGAACGTTGACCGTACGGTCGCACAGTTGGCTGCTGCGCTGGATAAGGTGGTTTAACCAGAAAAGCTCAAGAAGAGCTTAGTAGTCGATGCCTCGGCGCGCCTTGATCCCATTGTCATAGGCGTGCTTGAGGCTTTTCACCTCGCTGACCGTGTCTGCCAACTCCCGTAGCGCTGTACCGCCACCGCGGCCGGTAACGATGACGCTGAGCTGTGGCGAACGCTGGCTCAGGGCATCAAGCACTGTTGCTTCATCCAGGAATTGATAGGCGAGCATGTAGGTGAGTTCGTCGAGCAGCAGGACGTCCAGCGTCGGGTCTTGCAGGAATCCAGCCGCTGCGCCCCACGTTCTTTCTGCCGCTGCTTTGTCAGCTGTAAAGTTCTGTGTGTCCCAGGTAAAGCCAGTACCCATCTGGACGAGCGGTACTTGCGGGTAGCTATTGCGCAACAGCAGCTCTTCGCCCGAGGCCTGGGTGCCCTTGATGAACTGCACGACAGCTACTCGCTGGCTATAGCCCAGCGCGCGGAAAACCATACCGAAGCCTGAGGTGGTCTTGCCCTTGCCATCGCCCGTCAACAGGATCAGTACACTTTGCTCGTTATCAGCACGTTTGATGCCAGCATCAACATTCGCCTTCTGGCTGGCCATGGCGCGGTTGAATTTGTCAGCTTGCATGCGTGCCCGATTCCAATGATTCGGCGGCCGGTTCTTCGGGCGTGGGGGGAGGGATGTCATCAGGTGTTTCCAGGCTGAGCAGACCGAGCTTGCCGGTGCGCAGGTCATTGATGACCACTTCACCTGCCTTGGTGAAGTCGATGCCCGCCTTGGTCAGGCAGCCGCGTTTCCGGCCCACGGCCTCCAGCAGGGCGAGCGGCGCTGCTCCCTTCGGATCTATGCCATAGCGCTGCTGAATGGCGGCAGGGTATCGCTCCTGCAAGAACTGCAACGCAAACAGGCCCACGTCGCCGAGCTCGAATGCCGTGTTGCGGATGGCGCCGCTGGCAGCCAGCCGGTAGGCCGCTTGCTGGTCTTCCAGTTTGGGCCACAGGATGCCTGGGGTGTCATATAGCACCAGGTCTTCGGTCAACTGGATTTCCTGGCGGTTCTTGGTCACCGCAGGTTCATCGCCCACCTTGGCGATCTTGCGACCAGCCAACAGGTTGATCAGCGTGGACTTGCCGACATTGGGTATGCCCACAATCATCAATCGGTTGGCGCGGCTGGCCTTGCGCTCGAGCCGGGCGGTGCTTTTGCGCAACAGGGCTCTCAAACCAGCCACGTCTTCTTTTTCAAACAGCTGGCAGGCAATGCCCTGATCGGCATAGTAGGCAAGCCAGAGTTTGGAAACTGCAGGGTCAGCCAGGTCGGCCTTGTTAAGCACCCGCAGGCGGGGCGTGCTACCTATCAGCTTGTTAAGCAAAGGATTTTCGCTGGCATAGGGCAGGCGAGCATCAACGATTTCCAGCACGGCATCGACCTGTTGCAGTGCTTCGGTGATGTCCTTGCGGGCCTTATGCATGTGGCCGGGATACCAACCGATACTCATGACTGCTCCAGTGGTGCTGAATTAGACTGCTATTCTAGTCGCTATCCCTGACCCTCCGTTATCGAAAGAACCGAACCCATGACAGCAGAAGTCGTTGAACAAACCATCAAGCAGAAGGTGCAGCAATCGCTGCAGCCCCTGCAATTGCAGCTCGAAAACGAAAGCCACATGCATGCGGGGCCACGCACTGATTCGCATTTCAAACTGGTCGTGGTGGCGGAGGCGTTCCGTGGGTTGTCGAAAGTGAAAAGGCATCAGCGTTTATACCAGTTGCTGCAGACCGAATTGCAGGGTCCGGTGCATGCACTGGCGCTGCACCTCTATACGCCGGAAGAGTGGTCGGAGGCAGCAGTTCCTGCCTCTCCAGCCTGTTCAAATAGTCATTAATAATCAACATTTTAAGATTAATACTTAAAGTGGCCGTGTAGATTTTGTAACAAGGCAGTTTTCCTGCTCCGGGCTCGTCCATCGCTGTGCTATCATTGCCACGTTTTTTAAGGGTATTACTTGATACCCGCCCGTAACGGACAGTTGATACAAAAGACCGATGCAGACCAACAACAAACGCCAGATCCGATTGATGCAAACCTTGCTGCTTACAGCAATGTTTGCCGGCGCCTATTATCTGGATGCTCCGTCGCCAACTACTCTTACCAAGCCGACCACTGCAGCGTATCCCAACCTGGTCAACTACCGCAGTCCAGACACTACTGTCGAAGACATGCCCGACTTTGCCTCCATCCATGATGTGGGCCAGAAGAAGCAGACCTTCTTCGACTTTCTGCAGCCTTACATCGATGCCAAGAATGCGGAAGTCCGCCAGCAGCGCCGCCGGCTGCAGTACCTGACTTCCAAGATCAAGTTGGGGGCTCGTCTTCGGCAGGACGAAAACGTGTTCCTGTGGGAATTGGCCCGCCATTACGATGTACAGACCGATGACATCCATGATCCTGGGTTCCTGGATCGATTGTTACGCCGGGTCGACGTATTGCCGCCCTCGCTGGTACTGGCGCAGGCAGCCAATGAGTCGGCGTGGGGGACCTCGCGTTTCGCTCAGGAAGGCAACAACCTGTTCGGCCAATGGTGCTATACCCAGGGTTGTGGCCTGGTGCCGGTTCGCCGTCGCGCCGATGCCAATCACGAGGTAAAGAGTTTTCCGAGTATCGAAGAGTCGGTGAATGCGTATTTCCAGAACCTCAATACCTTTCCTAGTTATCAGGGCATGCGGGTTATCCGCCAGGAATTGCGGCAGGGTGCCAAACCGATTGACGGTATCTCGCTTACCCAGGGGCTAACCGAATACTCCGAACGGGGTGATGCGTACATCCAGGACCTGCAGGCCATGATCTACAAGAACAACCTGCTGGCGCGCGACAAGACTCTTTATCCTTAAGACTCTTTACCGCTAATTGCCTGTCAGTCCGCTTCCTGGTGCTCAGCCATCAGGGATGGCGGGATTGAACCACGGCACCGAAAACCAGTAGAACCTTCCCTCTCGCCCCGGCGCTGTACAGTTGTAGCGGAAGCGGCGGCCACGATTTTCGGTGGTGCTGGTAACCCTGAATTGTTGTTGCCCGGCATCAACCAGCGCGACTTCCATGGCGTTATCAGCAACGTAACAAGTGAGCGCATCCAGTCGATAGCTGCCGTTGAAATCCAACACTGCCGATGGCGACGTGTCGCTGGTCACCGGACTTACGGGCTCGCTGATGCTGACATTGAAAGCAAGACTCAATACTTTCGGTGCGAACGTGCGCACCGGTGCATACACCCCGGAGAATGGGAAGCGGGGCAGGGCTGTGAAGTTGGAAGCTGCATTGATAGGCCCCGAATGCTGGGCGAACGCGACATAGCCAAGTTTCGTCACCAGCGCTTCCGTCTGCGGATCGTACTCACCAAAAGGGTAGGCATATATTTTGTGGCTCTGCCCAGTCTCATCCAGAATTTTTTGTTCGGCATCGACGATCTCACGCTCCATGCGCTTGAGCCATTCTGCTTCGCTCTCGCCGTTTTTTCGTTGCAGCAAATAGTCATGGCTGACGCTGTGATTCGCCAGTGTGGCGCCGGCCTTGGCCATCTCGCGTAACTGATCCCAATCTGTATAGAGGCGTGAATTGCTTCCTACCAGGCCGGTGGGAACAAACACCGTAAACGGCCAGCCGTATTCTTTCAGCAACGGAAAGGCAGTTGTATAAACAGAAGCATTGGAATCATCAAAGGTGATGGCCGCAGCCTTGTCGGGTAATTGCCTGCCTTCGCGCAAGGCCTGGACAACGTCCTGCAAAGGCAGGATGGCGAAGCCGTTATCGCGCAAGAACTCCATATGTTGGCGGAACTCGTCGGCGGTCACGCTGGTAGAGCGTGGGGTCGTACTGCTGATGTGGTGGTATTGCAGTACGACTGCTTGATTGTCATCGGACGCCGCCTGCGCAATGTTGCTGATGAACAGTGGCAACAACGTTGTAATCAGGGCAGACCGGATAAAACAGCGGAGAAAGCAGGACATGGGACCGTCAAATGGCAATTGCTGAGGGCGCCCATTATACTGGCGCCCCTGGAAATCCCGTGCAGTCGGCAACCCTTATCCCATGTCAGCAGAAGCTACCGTTTTCGAAATTCCGGCAAATGTCCCGGCCAAAGATCCGCGCAAGGCGGAATTCACCCTGAATCGTCTGCAGAAAACCCTGCGTGGTGATGTGGGTCGTGCCATTGCCGACTACAACATGATCCAGGACGGTGACTACATCATGGTGTGCATGTCGGGCGGCAAGGATTCCTATGCGATGCTCGATATTCTGCTGAACCTGCAGAAACACGCGCCGATCAAGTTTGGTATCAAAGCCGTCAACATGGACCAGAAGCAGCCAGGTTTTCCTGAGCATGTGCTGCCGGAATATTTCCGTTCCATTGGTGTCGACTACCACATCATCAACCAGGACACCTATTCAATCGTTGTCGACAAAACCGAGCCAGGCAAAACGTATTGCGGTTTGTGCTCGCGCCTCCGTCGCGGCAACCTCTACGGCTATGCCGAAAGCATTGGCGCTACCAAGATTGCACTCGGCCATCATCGCAATGACCTGATGGAGACGCTGTTCCTCAATATGTTTTTCGGCGGCAAGTTGAAGGCCATGCCACCAAAGCTTCTCAGTGATGACAGTCGCCACATCGTCATTCGACCCATGGCCTACTGCAAGGAAAGTGACATTGCCCGTTATGCCCAGATGAAGGGGTTTCCGATAATTCCGTGCAATCTGTGTGGCAGCCAGGAAAACATGCAGCGCAAGGAAATCAAGAACATGTTGAATGAATGGGAGCGCAAACATCCGGGCAGGCTGGATGTAATGTTCAAGAGCTTGCTGAATGTTGCGCCGTCACATCTTGGTGACACCGGATTGTTTGATTTCAAGAACCTCGAACAAAGGCGTGTAGTCGGCGCTCCGGTCGACAGCCGTTTCGAACGGATTGATGTGCTGGAATTGAACTGAGGGATGGAAATTCCACACACGGCTCTCGCGCCTGATACCTTGCGCAATCTGGTGGAAGAATTTGTAACACGTGAAGGCACGGACTACGGTAATCATGTCTACAGCCTGCAGGACAAGGTGCGCCACGTAGTGCGCCAGTTGGAACAGGGCAGTGCTGTTATCGTCTACGACAGTGAATCCGAAACCTGTCATATCGAAACGCGTGATCGTCTCAGTCAACCAAAGCCGGAAGCATCATGAGCAGTACCATGAACGCTGAAAATTCCAATAGCGATGTCGTAACCCTTGATGCCCGCGGGTTGTTCTGTCCCGAGCCAGTGATGATGCTGCACAAGAAGTTCAGGGAAATAGCCGACGGCACCGAGGTGTTGGTATTGGCAACGGACCCTTCGACGGGACGTGACATTCCGAAGTTCTGTGTTTTTCTCGGGCACGAACTGCTCGGCAGCGATAACGATGGCAAGACGTACCGCTATCGCATTCGCAAGAAATCGTCCTGATCGGTATCACGCACTCCATGCGTATCCTGGCTGATGAAAACATCATGCTCGTCCGCGAGCACTTCTCGCCATTTGGTGAAGTTCAAACCGTTGCCGGTCGCAGCATCACCTCTGCGCTGGCAAGCGAGTGCGATGCTTTGCTGGTGCGCTCAGTGACGAAAGTGGATCGCCAATTGCTGGCGGGATCGCGCTGTGGCTTTGTGGCAAGTGCGACCAGTGGGATCGATCATGTGGATGTCGATGGGCTCGCTGCTGCCGGCATAAAGGTGGCATGGGCCCCTGGCGGCAATGCCATATCAGTAGTGGATTACGTATTCTCCGTGCTGGCAGTGCTGTCACTTGCCGGCAAGAAGGACTGGCAGCAAAGCAGTTTTGGCATCATCGGCTGTGGCCAGATAGGCAGTGTGCTTGCTGATCGTTTGCTTGCACTTGGTTTGTCCGTGAAGATCCACGATCCGTTTCTGTCTGCGGAGCATCGGCTGGCGCCGCATTTCTGTTCACTCAATGATGCATTGCAGCAACGTGTGATCACACTGCATGTTCCCCTCACGCGTGATGGAGCATGGCCAACGCATCACATGCTGACTGAGGCTGCACTCGCTTTGATTTCACCGGATGCATTGTTGATCAATGCGGCGCGTGGTGGGGTAGTGGACAACCAACTGCTGTTACGCTGGTTGCAAACCCGCCCACAGCAGCAGTTGGTGCTTGATGCCTGGGAGAACGAACCGGCCATTTCACTGGACTTGCTGCGGCAGGTAAATCTGGGAACTCCGCATATCGCTGGCTACAGTCAGGAAGGCAAACTGCGAGGCACCCAAATGATCCTGCAAGCCTTTCAACAGCACTTCGGATTATCGACAGCTGCAGTCGCTGCGGAGAGCGCTCAACGCACTGTGTTGAAGCCCTTGTCCACAGATAACGCAGCGCTACAACTCAATCAGTTGCTGGTGGCTGCCTATGACGTGCGTGGTGACCATGGGGCGATGCTGCAACTACTAAGCAGTAGCTCTGCAGTTGCCGACTTCGACCGATTGCGCAAGCAGTATCCCATCCGTCACGAATTTTCCGGTTTTGCAGTTTCGGTCAGGCAACTGCTGCCTTCAGTGAAAAAGACAGCAGCAGTAATGGGCTTTGCAGTTACTGATCAGTTCTGACGATAGTTGCTGAGGAAGCGGCCGAGGCGGGCAATCGCGTCGGCTATGACTTCCTTGTGCGGCAGGAAGACGACACGGAAGTGTTGCGTATCAGAAATATTGAAGCCACTGCCTTTGACCAGCAACACTTTCTCTTCGAGCAGAAAATCAAGGATGAATTTGTCATCGCTGGAGATGGGGTGCACTTTCGGATCCAGTTTCGGGAAGAGGTAGATTGCACCCTTTGGTTTGACGCAACTCACGCCCGGAATTGCCGTCAACATTTCCCACGCCACATCACGCTGTTCGCGCAAACGACCACCCGGAATGATCAACTCATTGATGCTTTGATAGCCGCCCAGTGCTGTCTGTACTGCCTGCTGAGCCGGCACGTTCGCACAGAGTCGCATGTTCGACAGTATCTCGAGACCTTCAATGTAATCTTTGGCCTTGTGCCGGGCGCCACTCAGCACCATCCAGCCGGCACGAAAGCCTGCCAGTCGATAGTTCTTTGAGAGACCATTGAAACTGACAATGAAGACATCTTCCGCCAATCGTGCCAACGGTGTGTGAACAGCACCGTCATACAGAATTTTGTCGTAGATTTCATCGGCGTAGATGACCAGGTTGTGCTGACGCGCCAATTCTACGATCTGTAACAACAATTCTTCGCTGTAAACCGCCCCGGTAGGATTGTTGGGATTGATGACAACGATGGCCTTGGTGTTTTTGCTGATTTTGCGCTTGATATCATCGATGTCAGGAAACCAGTCTGCCTGTTCATCACAGACGTAGTGCACGGCCGTGCCACCGCTCAAAGTTACTGCTGCGGTCCATAACGGGTAGTCGGGTGCCGGCACCAATACTTCATCACCGGAATTCAACAATGCCTGCATGGCCAGTACGATCAGTTCGCTTACGCCATTGCCGAGGTAGATGTCATTGATCGTGACGCCTTTGACATTCAATCGCTGCGTTTCATGCATGATCGCCTTGCGGGCATTGAAGAGGCCTTTCGAATCAGAATAAGCCTGCGACTCAGGTAACTTCAGAATGACGTCGCGCAGAATTTCTTCCGGGGCATCAAAGCCGAAGGCGCCCGGATTGCCAATATTCAGTTTGAGGATCTTGTATCCTTCCTCTTCGAGACGCTTGGCTTGCTGCAAGGCTGGCCCGCGAATTTCATAGCAGACATGGCGGAGCTTTTCGGATTGTTTGATACTGCTCATGGAAGAACCTGAAGAGACCTTGTTGAAATTGGAGTGCTAGGTTGAAAGTCGGCTCGGCCGACGGCATATCGAATGCGTGCAGCATTGTACCTGCAGCCAACACTTCCCTCTACCAGACAGCTGCTGGCGAACTACTGAAAACAAATTCTGACGAACGGCAGTCCTACTACAGGCAGGCATTCATGAGCAAAATCCGCAAAACCGAATCCGAATGGCGTACCGCACTCACTCCCGAGGAGTACCGCAT
>JAZKEH010000159.1:19316-24762 GCA_040387155.1 Pseudomonadota bacterium
AAGGCACTGAGCGCGCTTTCACCGGCGCTTACTGGCAAACCACTGGCAAGCCCGGCACCTATCAATGCCGTTGCTGCGGCGAGCTGCTTTTTGTGTCTGATGACAAGTTTGATTCAGGCTGCGGCTGGCCGAGCTTTACGCAGCCGGCTGCGGCAGAGAAGATTGAGGAACATCAGGATTTGACGTACGGAATGCGCAGAACAGAGGTGGTCTGCTCCCGCTGCGATGCCCATCTGGGTCACGTTTTCCCCGATGGTCCCGGCCCGACAGGACTGCGTTACTGTATCAATTCAGCGTCGTTGCAATTTGATGGCAAGGACAAACCAAAAGGCTGAGAGCAGCCTTAGAACTGGTAGCGCAATCCAGTCTGGTATTTCACCCTGTCGTACTTATACAGATCGATGTTGCTGTCATTGTCGGTATAGGTGACATCAGTCGTAACGTTGATGTTGCGATTTGCCAGCCATATCCATCCCAGGGAGGTGGAGAAAGTATCGTCTTCACGTTCCAGGTTGAAAATAGGATCGCTCTTCTTGTTGTCACTGCGGTGAAGTGAAATGCGGAAGTAGGGCAGGTTTTTGCTGTTGAGCTGGTACTGCTCGGCGAATGCTACGCCATAAAACTGCTGTGCATTGTTCTTGCCTGCATCCACTACGGCGTTTTCATCACCGTAGTACACGCTGACTGAGTGATTGAAGCTGCCCATCGCCTTGCCAAGCATGCCGGAAACCAGCATCTGGTTTACGTCACGCAGACTCGCGTTGGCATTGGCGCTGTCGTCATAGCGCACGCGTGTGTAAGCACCGGTCAAGCCCTGCGTCCAGCCATCGCCCGCCGCGTGCTGCAAGGTGGAAAGCAAACTGACGCTGGTTTGGAAACGCTCGCTGCTCAGATCAACCAACTGGCCGCGCAGGCCAACGCTGACACGGGAAGTTCCCAGTGTTTTTGCGTAGGTGGCGTCGCTGGCGAGAACATCGAGATCAAAGTCATCGCTGTCGAAATTGTTGTGATGACTGTAGTTACCGCTGATTGACAGGCCGCTGCTCTTGGTGAAGGGCTTGTTGTAGACCATGCCACCCCCGATGTCATTGAAGGTATCTTCAATGCTCTGGCCGTTGGCACTAAGTTCCACATCACCGATAGGAGTCGATATCACGCCAAGCTCAGTGGCACTGTTGACGTTGGAATCAGACCCGATGCTGGAATTGAGATACCACCTGAAGCTGCCAGCTATCGTGTTTTCGCGCTCTTCGATGAGGTCAAGAAATATCTGGACGTTGGCGGCCACGGTTTCGCCGGGATTGGTATCGAGCACTTCCTGGAACAGCTGGCGCGAGGCAGGAAAATTATTGATCTGGTAAAAGGCGCGTGCCAATTCAAGTTTGACTCGCTGTTGGTCGGGGTAGTCGTAGGTTATACGTTCAAACGCAAATACCGCTTCATTGGGACGGCCCGTTTCCAGTGCGGCCAGGCCATAAAGAAAATCAAATTCAGGTTCACCTTCGTGCTCTTCCATCAACTGGTCGGCCAGCGCGTAGGCTTCCTGGTAGCGATTGGCTGTGACAAGCTGGTTTAGCGTTTCCAATTCGGCATCTTCAGTCGCAGCCAGCGCATTCCCACCCATCACGAGCAGGGAAAGGGAGGCAGCAGTAAGCGCGGCTTTGAGGCGACGTTCAAACAAGCCGGTGGTGATGGCGTTGTAGAGGCAAACGGCCAATTGATGCGAAGGTGGCTGTTTTGTCATGGAAATACATCCCGATTCGTATTAGCCAGCATAATAATTCCAAAGTGGATGCTGGCAAAGCCAAACAAATGACAAGTTCGGAAAAAGGCGCGGAGAAAAGGGCGCGGATAATGAGCGGAGAGAGAAGATGGTCTCCGTTAGCCCGAGACTTTGGGTGTTTTGCTTTTGTAAATGCGCTGTGGCTGCGCATCCCGCCGTCTCGGGCTAACGAGTGATGGCGAACTTAGCGGCATTTTCCATCACGGAAAATAGCGCAATTTGTATGCCATTCATTTGCCATCCCATGGCCCCGTCGCTAATACTGCGAAACAACCATTCCTCGGTTGAATGTAGAGGGTCTATATGGCAGAATCGCCCGCTGAATTTCACCGCCATCAATTATAACTGTTTGATTTTTAAATAGTTTTTGCTATCCGGGGTTGTGCAGCAACCCTTGGGCTCTGGTTGGCATCCCAATCCGGAATTAGACACAAGTCTGGCGCATTCGAGTTCCATCACAAAGGAGTTCCAGGACGGAGTTCCCGGCCGACACGGACGTGCGGCAATGCGACAGACAATTCATTAACTTCCTGGCGCTCGACGCCAGGTCACGACGAACAGGTTACATACATGCAAGCATCCATCGAAACCATCTCGACTCTTGAGCGAAAAATGACCATCGCGGTTCCCGCTGATCGCGTAGAGAACCAGATACAAAATCGTCTCAATGAAGCTGCCCGTACTGTAAATCTGAAGGGTTTCCGCAAAGGCAAGGTGCCGGTGAAGGTCGTCAAGGAGCGTTTTGGAAGCAGCGTTCGCCAGGAAGTACTCGGCGAAGTAATGAGCCAGAGCTATTACGAAGCGCTGGGTCAGCACAACGTGCGTCCCGCCAGCCAGCCGCGTATTGAAGCCAAGACCGTTGAAGCCGGCAAAGATCTGCAATTCGTCGCAACTTTCGAAGTTTATCCAGAAGTAAAGCTGGGCGACTTTGCAGCTATCAACGTTGAGCGCAAAGTTGCTGACATTACCGACTCAGACATCGACAAGATGGTAGAGACGCTGCGCAAACAGCGCCAGACCTGGCAGGAAGTCGACCGCGCTGCAGCCGATGGCGACCAGGTGTTGATTGATTTTGTCGGCAAGATTGATGGCGAGGTATTTGAAGGTGGTAGCGCTACCGGCACACGTCTGATCCTTGGTTCCAATCGCATGATCGAAGGTTTTGAAGCGGGTCTTGTTGGCGCCAGCAAAGACCAGGAAAAAGTACTTTCTCTCACGTTCCCCGCCGCGTATCACAAAACTGAATATGCAGGTAAGGCTGTGGAGTTCACAGTGCAGGTGAAAAAGGTCAGCGCGCCAGTGTTGCCTGAACTGAACGCCGAGTTCTTCTCTTCTTTCGATGTGAAAGGTGGTGGCGAGCCCGAGTTCCGTACCGAAGTAAAAGCCAACATGGCGCGTGAAATGAAGAATGCAGTTCGCAACAGCGTGAAGAACCAGGTGGTCAGCGAATTGCTGAAACTGCATGCGGTTGAACTGCCGAAATCATTGGTGGCAAATGAAGTCAACCTGTTGCGCCAGCAGACCATGCAGCAATACGGCCAGAACCAGCAAGTCGATGAACGCACGCTGCCGCCTGAATTGTTCCGTGAGCAGGCGCAGCGTCGCGTGAGCCTCGGTCTCATCATGAATGAAGTTATTCAGCAGAATCAGCTGAAAGTGGACCCTGCTGCGGTACGCAAATTGGTAGAAGAACTGGCTGAAAGCTATGAACAGCCGCAGGAAGTTGTGAAGTGGTATTACAGCAACAAGGATCAGCTGGCACAGATTGAAGCGATGGCCCTTGAAGAGTCGGTTATTGACCATATCCTGGGTAAAGCCAAAGTTACCGAAACCACTTGCTCCTACGAAGATGCGCTGAAACCGGTCGCTGCATAATCACTGATCTACAGTGAATGCACGCAACAACCGCGTGACAACGCATGAATAGCGTGGCGGAATCCGGCCTACATCAACAGTCTGAGAGTTATACATGAACAAGAGCAGCCGTGAACTTTTCGCCACCCCCGGTATGTCGATGCAGGACATCCAGTCCCAGCTCGTCCCCATCGTGGTGGAACAGACCGCACGTGGTGAGCGTTCCTACGACATTTATTCGCGACTGTTGAAAGAGCGTGTCATTTTTCTGGTGGGCCAAGTGGAAGATTACATGGCCAACCTTGTGGTCGCGCAATTGCTGTTTCTTGAATCGGAGAATCCTGACAAGGATATCCACCTGTACATCAACTCCCCCGGCGGTGTGGTAACTGCAGGCTTGTCGATCTATGACACCATGCAGTTCATCAAGCCTGACGTGAGCACGATGTGCATCGGCCAGGCCGCCAGCATGGGTGCACTGCTGCTCGGTGGTGGTGCAAAAGGCAAGCGTCATGCACTGCCACATTCCCGCATCATGATTCACCAGCCTAGCGGGGGTGCCCAGGGTCAGGCGTCAGACATTCACATTCAGGCGCAGGAAATCCTGTCGATGCGTGAAAAGCTGAACCGGATCATGTCCATTCATACCGGGCAGCCAATCGACGTAATCGCCAAGGATACTGATCGCGACAACTTCATGAGCGCCACCCAGGCCAAGGATTATGGTCTGATCGACCTGGTGCTGGACCGCAGGATGCCATCAGCTTCCCCGAAGTAGAACCTCTCAGGTTCTAAACCATTTTTTTCCCCGGTCGATAACTTGATCACAGAGAGTGTTTTTCCTGTTTTTACTGCCCTGTTCAGGGCTTGTAAAACCGGAAGAATGGCTGCATCTTACAATCACTAGCACAGTAGTGGAGTGCCCATATGGCAGGTGATAAATCCAAAGACGATTCCGGCAAATTGCTCTATTGCTCGTTTTGCGGAAAAAGCCAGCATGAGGTACGTAAACTCATCGCGGGTCCTTCTGTCTTTGTTTGCGACGAATGCGTGGATCTTTGCAACGATATCATTCGTGAAGAAATCCACGACAAGACAACCGAAAACAAGAAGCGGGAGCTCCCCAGCCCGGCAGAAATCTGCGCCATCCTCGATCAGTACGTCATTGATCAGGGCAAGGCCAAGAAGACGTTGTCTGTTGCCGTCTACAACCATTACAAGCGCTTGAACTACAAGGGCAAAAAGGGTGAAGACGTCGAAATCGGCAAGAGCAATATTCTGATCATCGGCCCAACCGGTACCGGTAAAACCTTGCTGGCAGAAACGCTTGCGCGTTTGCTCGATGTGCCTTTCACGATTGCCGACGCTACCACACTGACAGAGGCTGGCTATGTCGGCGAGGACGTCGAAAACATCATCCAGAAATTGCTGCAGAAGTGCGATTACGATGTGGAAAAGGCGCAGGTTGGTATTGTCTACATTGATGAGATCGACAAGATCTCCCGCAAGTCAGACAACCCGTCGATTACGCGTGACGTTTCCGGCGAAGGCGTGCAGCAAGCACTGCTCAAGTTGATTGAAGGCACCATTGCTTCAGTTCCGCCCCAGGGTGGTCGTAAACATCCTCAACAGGAATTTTTGCAGGTCGATACTTCCAACATTCTTTTCATCTGTGGTGGCGCCTTTGCCGGTCTCGACCGGGTGATCCGGGCGCGCTCGGAAAAGGGTGGTATCGGGTTCAGCGCAGAAGTGCGCAGCCCGGACAATGCCAATACAGGTGAGGTGTTGCAGGACGTGGAACCGGAAGAT
>JAZKEH010000160.1:0-2237 GCA_040387155.1 Pseudomonadota bacterium
AAATGCGCTGTTCCACCGGCAGTTGCTCCACCAGAAGCCACTGAACCCGACGTTGCGCAACCCACCGCAAGTGACAAGTAGTGTTTACTTCTCTCCTCGCCATCTGGCTGATGCACATCGCCGCGCTCGCAAGTCCTGGCGCCAACATGCTGCTGGTGTCGCAGATGGCGGCAAGTGGCCACAGCGATAACGCACGTTTCGCCGGGCTGGGCATTTCGCTGGGCGCGGGCTTGTGGGCGACACTCGTGGTGCTGGGCGGTGGCGTTGCGTTCCAGACGTTTCCTGCCTTGCGACTTGTGCTGCAGATTGTCGGTGGCCTGTACCTGATCTATCTCGCGGCACGCGTATGGCGTAGCGAACAAGCAACCGCAGACCAGCCGCCACCGGCCGTGTCGCGCGCCACCGCCTTTCGTCTTGGTTTGCTTGCCACCGCCACCAACCCGAAGGCAGCACTCTTCTATGGCGTGTTTGCTGCCATGCTGCCAGCGGAGGCGCCGCAGTCAGTGCGTTGGGTTGCCGTGGCCATCATCGTGATCAATGCTACGCTGTGGTACATGGGACTTGCCTGGTTTTTCTCGCGTCAACGGGTGCGCGCTGCCTACGCAGACGCCAGCACGCTGGCCAGCCGGATTACGGCAATCCTCTTTGGTGCGTTTGGCGTGGGATTGTTGTTGTCAGCCGCGCGCATGCACTGACTGAAACATCACTTGCAGGAGGCTGCACTGTCATGACCATTGAACACATCTTTACCCACGCGGCCGGTGCCACCAGCCAAAGCGAACAACCCAAGGTGCAGGTAGTTGCCGGCGATGGCATTGTCGGCGACCGCTATTTCGGCAAGCACAAGGAACCGGGGCAGAACCTGACCTTTGTCGAGGCCGAAGAAATCGAGTCCTTCCTGCAAGAGTTTCAGCGCCCGCATGACTTGTCGATCACCGGTCGCAATGTAGTGACGCGCGGCGTGCGACTGAATGAGCTGGTCGGCAAGGAATTTGTCGTCGGCTCTGTGCGATTTCGTGGTATCGAACTGTGCGAACCGTGTTCAACACTGGGCAAGCGTTTGGAGTCACCGGAGTTGCCGGCAGCACAAATAGTGAAGCGCCTCGTGCATCGCGCCGGGTTGCGGGCCGATGTGTTGACGAGTGGCTACCTTGCGGCGGGCGACTCCTTCAGTCAGTAAAAACCATTACGGCAACACAGGGATATCACGGCTTGCTGCGCTGTGCTGCGAGGACTACGCTGACCAGTGTTAATGGCAACCCTGCAGTGTGCAATGAGCGACGATCCGAAAAGCAATCATCACTTCCGGTTTCATCTGCCGTTCACGCACATGCATTCCGTCTTCGGCGATAACTGGCTGGCGCTGAAAGCAGAAGCCTTTACCCGTATGTTCGGAACGCCGCTGTTTTTGCTGTCGCAGACGCTGTTTGTGTTGGCGTGGGTACTCCTGAACGCGTTCGGCATTACGGAGTTCGATCCCTTCCCCTTCATCCTGTTGAACCTGGCGTTCAGTTTACAGTCGGCCTATGCAGCGCCGCTGATCCTGCTCGCACAAACGCGCCAGGCTGATCGCGACAAGGCGCAGTCCGAAGCCGATGCGCTGCACCGCGAAGACCTGGCGCTGGCCAGTGAACAGCGCGAGTTGATTGCACAGCGGCAGAACGAACAGCTGTTGCAACTGATGCAACAGAACACCAGCCTTACCGAAGTGACCAAAGTCCTGAGTGAACGGATAGAATCGTTGACAAAGGAACTGCACGACAAATTCGTCAACGATGCCAATAAAGCTTCTTGAAACTCCCCGCCTGATTCTGCGTCGCCCTACCCTCGCCGACGCACCCGGCATCTTTGACACCTATGCCGCTGATGAAGAAGTTACCCACTGGCTCGCGTGGCCACGGCATCGCAGTGTTGACGACACGCGCACCTATCTGACGTTCTCTGACACTGAGTGGTCGCAGTGGCCGGTGGGTCCGCTGTTGATGATTGCGAAAGCGGACGGCGCCATTGTTGGTACCACGGGTCTCGATTTTGAAACACCGTATCGGGCCAGCACTGGCTATGTGCTTGCGAAAAAATACTGGGGACAGGGTTACGCCGTGGAGGCATTGCAAACGATCAGTACGCTTGCGACGGAACTGCAGGTGCAGCGTCTGTATGCTCTCTGTCATACCGGGCATGTGCGTTCGCGTCGGGTGCTGGAGAAGTCCGGGTTTGTCAGCGAAGGTATCTTGCGG
>JAZKEH010000161.1:0-8040 GCA_040387155.1 Pseudomonadota bacterium
CCCAACGTCATGATTTGCGATTCGAACAGGCTTTGCAGCATGTTGTTGTACAACACCAGCATGCCTGTCACCTGTACCTGTTCGGGTTCCAGATTGAAATTGCTGACAAGACCTTCGCGGATACGCGTCAACAACTCACTGCGCACCAGGGTTTCGTCAGTCTCCCGAATGCGAATTGAAAAACGCACCTGGTTGTCGGCGACCGACACGTAGGGTTGCAGCAGCTCTGTTTTGTAATCCTCGGGTATGCGCGTGTACAACACGCCGAGCTGAAAACTGTTGAGCGGCTTGTTGTCATTCAACTCTGCAACAATGTTGAGCATCGTGGCCAGCGACAGCACCTTGCCGGTTTCCGGCATCGCGTCCAGATAGTTGTGGATGTCGGTGATTAATTGCATCTTGTCGCTGGTGAACCAGTAGGAATCGGAGTCCTCCTCGTCCTCATCTGCAAATTCGTCTTCCTCGTCGGCAACTGCCGGCTGGCCCGGCTTGCTGAGATTGATGATGACGTCCAGCGGCGTAGTGCCACCCAACTGCCGATCAATGGTGGTCATGCCCTGATAGATGTCGGTGTCCTTGTCGAAGTAATCAATGAAGCTGTTTTCAACACGCAGCATACGGATGCCCACCACGCTGAACACCAGCAGCAGCGCTGACACGACCAGAATCTGCCGGCCCCAGCGATCAGTGAAGCGGGCAATGGCGGGTGTGATATCCAGCCGGTGTTTGACTGGCTTGTCGTTGAGCGCCGGCAGCAATGCCATCCACGCGGGAAACAACAGGAAGCTCAACACGAAGCCACCCAGAATGCCGATCAGCATCATCCAGCCGAAATCAATGATCGGTGGAATCGTGCTGGTGACCAGCGACGCGAACGCAACGACAGTGGTAAGACAGGTATAGAGCGACGGGTCCATCATGTCGCGTAGTGTTTCGCTGAGTCGGTATTCATGCGTGCTGTGCGGGTCTTCTTCTGCCATTTCCTGGTAGCGGACGATCAGATGAATGGTCAGCGACACTGTGGTGATCAACAACAGCGAAATAAAGTTTGACGAAATAACGGTTACCGGCCACTTCATCAGACCCAACAAACCCATCGTGCAGACAGTGACGACGAGGCCGCAAATGAGCGGGATCAGGACATAGCGTGGTCGCCGGAACAGCACCGCAAGTGCGCCAACGATGAAGACGAGAATTGCCACACCGAAAGTTTTCAGATCGCTGCTGACAAAGCTGATGAGGTCATCGGCAATCATAGGGACGCCACCCATGACGACGTCGGCATCGCTGCGATAGCGTGCGAGGGTCTCGCGGATGGCGGCGATATCACCATGCAAGTCAGCGGCAGCAATCTTGCGTTCGGCGTCGTATTCAATCTCGACTTGCCGTAGTTGTTGCTGCTCGTCTGCGCCCAGTCCTTCTGTCCGTTGTTGATTACGCAGCGTCGTTCGGGTGACTAGCAATTCGTCCAGACGCGCATCGGGCACCAGATTGACGATCAATGCCGTCGTTGATCCGTCGGCATTCAGTAACACATCCAGATAGGCCTTGTTGGTGGTGAGATCGGCGCGGGCGGCTTCCAGCGAGACGCCAGGCGTGTCCAGCGTGAGGACGTTGTCCGCAACATTGCTGAGCTTGGCTTCCGCCACTTTGAACAGCGGCACGTCGAAAATACTGTCGACCGACTCAACACCGGTCAGCGCCTGCAGCTCATTCTTCAGGTCATACAATTTGTCGAGCGCTTCGCTGGTAAACAGCGCCTGCTGTGGCGTGTAGGCAATGAAGACAAAATCATTGGAGCCATAGCGGGCATTGATCAGGCGCGAAAACTCAAGGTCGGCATCGCCTTCAATGACGAGAGAGTCGGCAGAAGCGTCGAGACTGAAATCCTTCACGTACCAACCGAGTGCCAGCGTCAGCAACGCCAGCCCCAGCAAGACTTTGCGAGGATGTTTCAGTACGAGCGCGAGGTATCCATCAATAAAAGTCATCCAGCCCTACAAAAGTGCCACCATTTTTGCGGGAGAGTTCACGCATCAATGCGGAGAAACGAAAAGCTCCCGTCTGGTAACGACGCGGCTGCGAAAAAATTGTAGGGAAACCGATGCCGTGAATGCGCACCAGACGCTCTCCCGTTGACGATTGCACGTTGATGCGATCGACGACATCCACCACTTCAGCAATCGAATCGCCGGTGAAGTCATCGCCCAAGACGTAAATGCTGATTTTCTTATCTGGGTCGTAGAATGTGCGGATGGCAGCAACGATGCCTTCCACCGGACTGCTGTCGCTGAACGGGTTCCAGGTACGCAGACGCTGCATGATGGCGGCGCGGCGGGCGGGACTGTCGGGAATCCACTGGTTGCGGAACGACGAGAACATGTAGTCGCCTTCGTCGCTCATGACCTGGATGCCCTTCACTTCGGGATAGATGCGCAAGGTTTCCTGCATCGCCTCCATCATGCGGTCCCAGCTGTAGTTGAACATACTGCCGGAGGTGTCGATAACGAAGATGATGTATTCGCTGTCAACCGGCACACCGCCAACGGACTCGGTGGCCACCTGTTCGCCGACGCTGGCCTGCAGACGTTTCATTTCCTCAGTCAGCGCCTGGCGCGCAATTTCCAGTTTACCTTCCTCGGTTTCATCTTCGGTGGATTGCGATGTCGTCGCGTTGAACTTGCCATTGAGTTCGCTCAACTCGCGACGCAGGCGGGCAATGCGTTCGTTGTATTGCGACAGTTGTTCATGTTTGGCATTGAGGTCACGGTTGTAGATGTTGGTTTCGCCACGAATCGCAAACAGTTGCTTCTGGCGATCAAGCACGGTGCCGGTGGTCAGCGTTTCAGATACTTCGAGCGAGCCGGGCTCGTCTACTTCCGGCGAAAACTTCGAAATCATCATCAGCAAGATAATGGCGCCGAAACCACAGCACATGATGTCCAGGAAGGACATGGTGAAGGGATCTGCTTCGCGTCTTTTGCGTGCCACTTTCTATAATCCTGAGCAGTTGCTCATCATCACGGCCAATCGGGTGAAGGCATCAGGAACGAACCCTTCGTCTCCACTGCCAATTGCCAGTACGAACCTGCCGCCATGGGGTCACCTTCCAGCGGCTCCAGTATTACATTGACCGGGATATCCTTTGGCAGTTCCTTCATTGCGCGCTCAAACAGCTCTTCTCGATCGCGGCCGGTGATCGTGCCCGAGGTTTTGCTGTTGTTGCCGAGCGTGGGCAGGCCATCGGTAATCAGATAGATATTGTCGGGCAATGGGTTCATCTGTTTGACCGACGCAAAGAGCTGTTCCAGGTTGGTGCCTTCGGCTGGAATCGTCTCGTTAAGGTTGTTGATCGCGTCATTCAATTTTGCGTCATCTGCTACTTCGAGCCACTGGCCTTCGGTGCCAGGCAACAGCGCGCGGGTTTGATTGTTGAAGACATAGATCTGATATTGGCTTGGCACTGGCAACTGCGTCGTCAGCCAATCCACCGTCTTGCGTACCTGCACCCATTTAGCAGAGTTCAAACGCTCGGCCTCCGGCATGTTGCGACGGCGGATGATGTTGACGATGGTGTCATCCAGCATGCTGCCGGAAATGTCGACGAGGATCAGAATGCGATTGCCGCCGAGGATCAGCCCTGTGAGGTACTGGCGATTGCCATCGCCGACGAAGGCACGGATGTTGTTGCCCATGACCTCTTCTTCCTTGGCCTTCAGCCGTTCCAGCTCATCTTCCAGCGAAGCGATGTCGGCTTTCAGCTTTTCAACCGCGTCGTCTTCGGACAGGGTTTCATCCTCCATTTCCGCCAGCTCTTCCATCAGGCTGTCGATCTGTTCCTGGATCGAGCGTGCCAGTCCCTGTGCCTGCACGGACTGCATATCGACATCAGACATGGTGTTGCGCAGGCGCACCAGGCCTTCCTGGCCTTCGAGAATTTCTTCGTCGAGCATCGAGATCTCGGCTCTGAGTCCCGGATTGGTCGATGGCTTTTCCAGCTCGGTCGAATGCTTCATGACCATGAACAGCAGAATGACGGCGCCGAAACCACAGGAGATCACGTCAAGAAATGACATGCTGATGGGATCGACGCTGCGCTTTCTTCTGCTCATGCCGCCTGCTCCACGACAATGAGTTGCAACTGCGGTCCGTTATTGCCGAGTTGCAGCGTGTCGCCCATGACGAGAGCCTGACCAGTGTTCGCCGGTTGTCCGTTCAACAGCACCGGCGCCACTGTGTGCAGTTCGAGCTGCAAACCGCGATTGCTGCGCAGCAATGCAATCGCGCCATTGAAGGCAGCGTGTTGCAGCGGTTGCAGTCGTGCGCTGTCGAGACCGGCGGGCGCAGAGCCCAAGGTGAGACGGCCAAGTGGCAGCATCAGTGCCCGGCTTTGATAGAGCACGTGAGTTGGGATACGGGTCTGGCTGGCTGAGGGGGCCGGTACAGATGACTTGTCCAGCGACAGGCGCGATATCAGCTGCAGGCTTTCCGGTGCACGCTGGATTTGCGGCAGGTAGTGCATGCAGGTGGTCAACGTGTGCGCTTCATCCAAGGCGACTATGCCAGGCAACGCCTTGGTGAGGCCGGGTAGATTCACGTAACTGGCCGCCACGTGCAGCACGCTGTCCGGATTGCGCAACTCGGCAACTTCCTTGCCGATGCGCGCAAAAATTTGCTGGGCTTTCTGCTCGAACTGTTCGCGCGTCAGATGCGCCTGATGTACGGTGCCTTTCAGGTTGATTTCCAATACCAGCTCGTTGTTGTGCTGGCTGGCTGCCAGCAACGAGGCGAGTTGATTGACAATGTATTGTTCCGATTCGGCATCGCGCTGCGGGTCAAAACGGCTCTGACGGATAAATTCGTCCGTGATCATGTTGAGCCAGCCATCCTGCAAGGCGAGCAGGCCGGCAAACGGAATCTGCACGACGCGATCCTTTATCAGCTGGCCATCGGCTTTGCGGAAACTGGTCAACACGGCCTGATGCAGCTGCAGGTCGATGACAACGCTGTCATCAGCAGCGCCACCGGCGACCTGCAGCAACGCGAGATCGACAAGGCCCACTGTGTTGAATGCGCATTGCTTGGCCACACCCAGCAAGACCGCCAACTGCGTGCGCGTGTATGAGCCTGGCACGGCGAGCACGACGCCGTTGTCGGGCGCGAGATTGTTCGTCAGCGCATGCAGATGGCTGTAGGCAAGATCCGCGGTGTGGCGGAAATACTTGTTCTTCGTTGTCAGCGGATCAACGCTGAGTTGCGACCAGAAGTGATTGAAGCTGTGCCGTGGATGCAACCGCGCCTGGCTGCGGGCTTCTTCGCCGAACACCGGCACAGGACCAGCGATATTGGCGAAACCCGGGCTGCGCGCCAGCACCTCATCAGCGGAGCGGATGACGATGTTGGAATCTTGCAGTTCGATCAGGTAGGGAGTCACTGCGTGGCCTAGATGTTGACCGGGAACGAAACGGAAAGGTCTTCGGAAATTTGCACGGTCGGCACAAAGTCTTCACCGCTTTCCTTCGGCGCCACGGCGCCCGCTTCACGCACGGGTTCTGCATTGGCGGTATTGGCAGACGCGTCCGGTGTCGTGCCTGACTTGGCTTCTTCGGCACGCGCGGCTTCTTCAGCCGCCAGAATATCTTCCACTTCCTTCGCTTCGCTGGCCGACAGCTGACCGGTGTCCGCTTCTGCTGCCAACAGCAAGGTCGGCGAAAGACTCAACAACAGGGCAAGCAACGGAATATGCATGTCATTCTCCGAGATAGCGGGCTACGCGAAAGCCGACATCGTCACGACCTTCATTGAAGTAGTCGCGGAACGAAAGTCGCAATTGCGTCACCGTGCCGTGTGCCCAGCTGGACCCACGGATGACGTGATACATGCCGCTGGTGGGACCCAGCGGATTTTGTTCAATGGCATTGCCGACCAGTGCAGCCGTGCCGTAGTAGTCGTGCACCCATTCGGCGGCATTGCCACCGATGTCGTAGAAGCCATTGGCATTGGGCGCAAAAGTCGCGACCGGTGACGAACCCATGAAACTGTCGTTGTAGTTGACGAGCACGCGACCGAGGAAATTGGCCGCTGAAATATCGGCGTAATTGCCGTGATTCGATGGCGGCGGCAATTCATCACCCGGCCATGGGAATTTAAGCAAGGCGGCGGGATCACCATTCACGCGCGCGGCCCACTCCCACTCGGCTTCCGTTGGCAGGCGATAGCCTGTGCTGGCGGCATTGACGCCGGTCACCTTGTTGCCATCGACCTGGTAGAACGCCGGCAGGTTCTCCTGCGCGCTCAACCAATTGCAGTACAGCGCAGCCTGATCCCAGGTAACGCGCACAACAGGCTGCGTCGGATTGGCCAGCGTGCGGCCTTCAACAACACCCGAGCTGTGCATGGCATCGAACTGTGCGAACTGCGCGTTACTTACTTCGGTGACGGCCAGATAGAAAGGTTTCGTCAGCGAGACATTGCGAATGACTTCGTTGGCCTGGCGGCCGGCTTCACGGCGTGAGGCACCCATGACGAAATTGCCGGGATAGATGAGCTTGAAGGTCTGGCCGTTGGCGACGATCTCCGGCTTGATCGAGTCCTGCCTCTGTTGCGCAACACTCTTCAGCTCGATGGCCAACTGCTGCTCAAGACCGGGTTTGGAAATAAAGGTGGTTGTAAAAGGCACGTACCCTTCCGCGCGCACTTCGATGGTTTGGCTCGCCGCCAGCAGTTCAACGGTCTGGTTGGCCTTGCCCTTGGAAACACCATTCACAAACAGTTCGGCATCGGCCGGTGTCGCGCTGATCAATACGGAGCTGGTGATCGGATCCAGCGTAACGCTGACCGAACTTTCTTCTGCCGCGCTGGTGCGAACCTGGCGCGTAGCTTCCTGATAACCGTTGAGGAAGAAGCGGACTTGATGATTGCTGTCGGGCTTCAGTGTCAGCTCTATCGGAGTCTGGCCGCGGTAGGTGCCGTCCACTGTGACACCGGCATTACTCGGTGTGGATCGCAGCATGACAAGGCCATCCGCTTTTTCCAGCTCCACCGCAGGCAAGATCTGGTCCTGACGGGCGACGACACTCAGCGTGTCGGTCCATGCCTTGTGTGCAGCGAGTTTTACGATGACTTCGTGATTACCGGCGAGCACTTCGCTCGTCAGCGGTGTCTGGCCGATCTCAACACCATCGATGCTTACGGTGGCGCCGATTGGCGTCGTAGCAAAACTGATATTGGCCCAGGCAGGGATCAATTCGAGTGACAAATTCTGCGACGTTGAACGTCCTTCTATCTGTACCGTTGTTTCGAGCAATTCGTAGCGGGCGCTGCGTACAGCCAGCGTATGTTCACCAGCAGCAAGTTCAAGTTGCTTCAGCGGTGTCATGCCAACGGCTTCGCCATCGACCACTACTTCAGCACCGGTGACAAGACCGGTATCAATGTCGAGAAAGCCGGGCAGTGGAATCAGTTCGAGCGCAAAGCTCTGCGTTTGGGCTTCACCCACAGTCACCGTTTGATCCAGATCGTAGTACCCGGGGGCGATGACTCTGACAGCGATATCGCCTTCCCTGATCAGGAAGCGCGAACCGAATTGAAATGCGAGACCGCCATCCACACTGATCGCGCCTTCTGCCGGTGTCACCTCAAAGAATACCGAGCGTGCCGTAATAACAAACCAGCTGATGCCGGCAAACACCAACAACGTGCCACCGACAGCCACACTGACTGCACTCGGCAAACGCAGGCGTTTACGCTGGGCTTCAATCGGTGTGAAATCTATCGGGACGATGGGTTCATCGTCGGGATGAAATTCTGTGGGTTGCTTTTCTGACATGGTTCGCGACTCGGACATCAAATGGCTTCGGTGCAACTCACGGTGACACTCGCAGGCTGGCCGTTGATCGTACCGTCCAGCGCCACAACAAATTCCTGGCGCACATCGCGATAGCCGGCACGCACGCCTACAGCAGTGTAGCTGCCCGGCAACAGGGTGATGTTTTGTGACTTGAACATGCCCATATCACCCACGCGGTAAAGCGTTACTGC
>JAZKEH010000161.1:8140-11538 GCA_040387155.1 Pseudomonadota bacterium
TGATGTTTTGTGACTTGAACATGCCCATATCACCCACGCGGTAAAGCGTTACTGCAGTGAGGCCGTCGGACTGGAACATGACATTCACCGGCACCTGGCTGCGCTCCATCGCGTCACGCACCTGCTGCAACTGGCCTTGCAGTTTGGGACCGGCATCGGTGAGGCGAGCTGCATCGGCGAGTACCTGCGCTGTCTGCGCAAGCACGCTTGCTTCCGATAGCCGCAGCGGATCATTGATCGTCGTCACCAGGAAGTTATCGAGCGAATTGCGACTGTTGCTGCGCTTGCGTCCTTCCTGTGCGCGCACCAGGTTGGGATCGATCGCCAGTGCTCTGTCCCACTCTGCCACCGCTAGCGCCCATTCTTCGCTCGCTTCATAACGCGTTGCGGCTTCCAGATAGACAGTAACGGCATTGACGGTTTGCTGATCATTTGCCTGCTGGATAGCCGACGCCACTTCCGGTGCACCGGGACGCAAGGCCTCCGCCTGTTTGAAACCGGCAAGCGCCTGTTCGTACTCGCCGGCCTGCATTGCTGCATAGCCGCGCGACATGGCTGCCGAAAAATTACGTTGGCTGATGGCGCCATTGACTTCGCGTAACGCGGCGTTGGCCCCTTCGTGCGAGGCATCAAGTGCAACGGTCTGTTGATACTGTTCGCGGGCAGCTTCCAATTCCTGCGCCGCTTGCTGCTTGCGACCTTCATCCAGAAACCTGACGACATCCGTCAGCACCAGCGCACGTTCAAGACCGGCCGCTGCATCAGCACTGTCCGGCTGCAACAGCAACGCGCGTTGATAGGCTGCTTGTGCAGCGGTGGCATCTTCAGCGGCATAGGCATCGGCGCCTGCTGTCATTGCAGCAGCGTAGATCGCAGGTTCGTTGGTGGTGATTTGCTGCAGCGCAACGAGTCCCGCCTGATAGAGTTCATTGGCTTTTTCATATTGCTGGGTGGAATAAGCCTCATCGCCACTGCGAGCCTGTGCCAATGCCGCGTTGAATTCGGTCTCTGCCCAACCGAGCACCTGTTTCTGTTCGAGAGTTGCCTGCAGCTCCAGCACCGAAGCAAGGGTGTTCTGCGCAGCTTCGCGCTGACGCAGTCGCTGGGCTTCTTCGAAGGGTGACAACCCGGGAGCTGCTGCTGGTGTCGCAGCGGGAACTGCTGCGGGCACTGTGGCCGCCACTTCCGGTCTGGCGCGCTCCACATAATCGGGCAACACAAAAATGACGATACCGACCAGCACCAGCAGCAAGGCAAATATTCCCCACAACACGGTGTTGGTTTTTTGCTGGGCCTTGCGCATCCTCAGCTGTTCGCTCATGCCGAGCGCCGGTGCCTCGCCAATGCGCACGCCGGCATTGTCACCGGCGGGAGTCTGCTCTGTGTTCGCTTCACTCATGTTGCACTCTTTCCGAACTGCTTTTTGACTGCTTCTTATACCGTTCTTTCTATATGGCCAGCATACGGTCAACTTACGACAAACAGCGGCTTGCAGGGTTTGCACGAGGGTATCTTTATATCCTGAAAACCTGCAAATCTCCCGTTACTTTCTCGGCTCTAGCTTAACCTAATCTTAAGAACGAACCGATGTTTGATGCACATTTCCCGTGTTGTGGCATTGTTGCCTCACCACTGCGCGAGGCTGTAATCTCACTGCTGATCGGCAACTTCCACGTGGCGGCTTGCAAGGCATCTTTCAGGACAACAACATAATGAATTTTTCCGACTGGTTGGGCACACTGCAAACCAACAAGACTCTTGATCGTTTCATGAGCATTGCCCTGCTGCTGTTGGTCACCCTGCTGACCCAGATTGTGTATGCCGTACATGTACGCCCCGGGGCGGAAGAATGGCGCATCGAACAACAGGCGCGCGTCGACGCCGACCCCACCTACACCCCCACCCGCTCCATTCTTGTGGTTATTGCCGAACCCGAACCGGAAACCTCGATTATCGTGACCATCTGGGCGCTTATGCTGGCCGGCTTGCGTGTCAGCAACACCAAGCGCGCGCGTCGCTTGCTGGAAGACGACGTCCTGCAACTGCAGCCGGGCGCCGTCATCCTGCCGGATGATGCCCGCGACCACCTGCGGCGTTTCGACCAGTTACCCCTGCACATGCGTGAGTCCGTAGTGCCCCGCGTACTGAAGTCGGCCCTCAAGCGTTTCAGCGCGACCCGCAATATCCAGGACGCTGCCACTACTGTGCATCACAGCTGCGAAATCGAGGCCACCCGCCTTGATGCGGAGTTATCGACAATACGTTTTGCCGTGTGGTCGATTCCGGCCATTGGTTTCGTGGGCACCGTTCGCGGTCTTGGCGAAGCCCTTGAAAGCGCCCAGTTCGTACTGAACAGTACCAACCCCGCCGCCCTGACTTCCGGCCTCGGCCTCTCCTTCAACTCCACCTTCACCGCGCTGACGCTGTGTATCATCGTGATGTATGCCTTTCATGAGCTGCAGCTCATCCAGGACCGCCTGGTACTGGATACTGAACAATACGCGGAAGACGAACTGATCAGTCGTCTGCGGACCAAGACCGCCTGAGTTGCGAACGCTTTTCATTTGCCGCTTGGCCGAATGAAGCGTTGTTTACAAATTGGCTTCCGCCAGCACGGTGGCACACCCCCAAACTCGCAAATGTTTTTTTGCTAAAACTGTTTTGCCGGAAAAAAAGCGGAGTACTATTGGGCAGTCTCCCGCCTGTATGCACACGGGGGACAATTCCCGGTCACGGGCAGGTAAAAAGCATGTAACCCTTTTGGTTTTGAGCCCATGTTGTGCGCGAAGTCTGACTTTGAAAGTCTCAGCAAAAGTTTTCTGGCCTCTCTTCCCCGGCTTACCGCCCGTTTGACTGTTCGTGTACTTGCAGGTCGTGTACTTGCAGGCCTGATCATCCTGCTGCTCAGCGGCTGCGCCGCCAACACGATTGTCATCTCTGGCTCCTACCCTTCACCACTCGTCCGCAAGCTTCCCATCACCGTCGGTGTCTATTACCCCGACGCACTCCGCAATTTTGCGTTCACTGAAATCGACGACAACTCCGGCGACGACCAGTACATCGTCCAGAGCGGCGCCTCCCAGATGCAACTGTTCAATACAGTGCTGCCTGCGCTGTTCGAAAATGTCGTCATGCTGGATTCCCTTGAAAGCGCCACGTCCGCCAATGGCATCGATGCGGTCTTTGTGCCGGATATCGAAGAATTCCAGCTTGGCCTGCCGCAGAAGACCAAGCTCAAGGTTTACGAAATCTGGATGAAGTACAACATGAAGCTGCAGAAATCCAACGGCGAATACATTGCCGACTGGGTCATGACTGCCTATGGCAAATCGCCGCAGGAAAATCTGCAGTCGGTCGACAGCGGTATCGGGGCCGAGTACGACGGCGACGTCGGCATC
>JAZKEH010000162.1:0-2844 GCA_040387155.1 Pseudomonadota bacterium
ATGACATCTTTCTCGGCGTTGTAAGCCGCGGTGGCGCGATGTTCATGTTCAAGGCCATTGGCGTAGAGCCGGTGCCGAACTACACGCGCGATGTTAAACAGGGCATTGCTGCGTGGGACGCCTACATCTATGTGCCAGATCCTGATGCGTTGGCGGCAGAGTTTGCATCGCGCGGTGTCGGGTTCTCGATGCCCTTGCAGGACAGCAGTGACGGCTTGCAAGGATGAGCACAAGCGGCGACTTTGGCTTGATCTTGATTGTTCCAATCGTTGTGGGGCTTCCTATAGTGGGGACTCTGAATGGCGCTGTGCTCGGCGTGTTCGCTTATCCGGTTTACGCATGGCTCAGCAAGAAGATTGGCTTTAAGTACAAAGGCCTGATTTATGAACTCTAGTGTCAATGCGGAATTCAGCATTCGACGACTGCATAAAGAAGACCTCGACAGCTTGCTGCTGTTATACAAACATCTTCACGCAGAAGACGTTGCATTGCCAGAACGCTCCAGAATTGAAGCAGTCTGGAGCGACATATTCGGAAACCCGAGCTACCGCTATTTCGGCGGCTTCATCAATGAGCAACTGGTTTCGTCCTGCAATCTGAGCGTCGTGCCCAACCTCACTCGCGGTTGCGCTCCCTTCGGCTTGATTGAAAATGTGGTCACGCATGCCGACCACAGAAGACAAGGTTACGGAAAAGCACTGCTCGCCCACGCACTGAACTCTGCCTGGTCCTGCGACTGCTACAAAGTGATGCTGATGACAGGACGCAAGGACGAGGCAACGTTGGAGTTCTATGCATCAGCCGGCTTTGATAGCCAAGAGAAGCGAGCCTTCGTTGCCAAGCCCAAGACCTGAGCAGTTGCATCCATGAAGAAAACCATCGCACTTTTCGCCAGCTCACGCCCCGATGGCAACACGGCCAAGTTGTTGGCGCAAGTGACGGATCACCTCGGTATCGAGGTCGTTGATCTGACTTTGTTGAACATGAGTACCTTCGACTACCAGCACAGAAATCGCAATGATGATTTTGAACCACTGATGACGCGCCTGCTGGGCGCCCAGCCCCACGAGCTGCCCGCGGCCGTCTGCTTGATCAAGGCCGCCAGTTGCGGGGCAAGACTGGATTCGTCGTGTGTACGTCGGTTTACGATGAACCGTCTTCAGCATTCATCGACGCATTCAAGGAAACCTTTCATTATCTCGGGATGAACTACGGCGGCTACGTGAATGCGAACTGCAAGAATGGCTTTGCGCCACAAGCCTGTGCAGGTGACATAGGACAGTTTGTCTCACAAGTAAAAGGCTTGTAAGACAAGGCCGTTAGCTGGCTTGCTGCAACGCAGGCCACGTCGGCTGCGTCGTAAACCAGTGCTCACGCTTGAGACCCAGCAGCGTGTATACCGCCGAAGCCACATCCTTCTTCACCATGTCGAGACAGCAGCGATTGATGCGCGCGTAGCTGGTGGCGCCTTGCAGATACTGCGAAATCAAACGCGCCTTCTGTTCGATGTCGCCCTCGCCTTCGAGATAGCCGCCGCTTTGCAGTGAACGCACGAGTGCCTGCGTGTACTTGAGGCCGTTGTTCGACATGCACTGCAGACTGTTCTGCACCGCCACATCGCCGCAGCCGTTTTGCATGCCGTTGAAAAACGGCGAGCCGGGAATGTTGTCGACGTCGTCGCCAAATTTGTTGATGTAGATGAAGTTCAGCATGTTCGCCAACTGCTCGAGCGGCGTATTGGACGGCGACAGAATGGTGTCGAGATCCTTGCGAATCTTTTCCCAATAGAAGGTGGACGCTTCGCAGAACAGGTCGGCCTTCGATTCGAAGTGGTGATAGAAGCCACCCTTGGTGACGCCGGCTTCTTTGCAGATCTCGTTCACGCCCACGGAGTTGTAGTTGCTCTGCCAGATAAGCTCGAGCGCGGTTTCCAACAGCCGTGTTTTGGTGTCCTGGTTCATTAGGTTCTCTCCTGGCGCCAACTTGTAGACGGTCCTAAGGACATTCGATACGCACACCATACCCATCTGATACTTAACTCGGCATTAATACCGACCGGTATGCATGTATCGTCGTCTTGTTGGTCTGCCCCTTGTTTTTTATGTGGGGGCAAATTATCCGGTATCCATAGGGATAGCAAGGGTTTTGACGGGAATGGGGTGATATACCCCTGTTTATTATGAATTTTTCCTGATACCAAGACCAAAATCCGGCCTCCAAACAAATTTCATCTGCCGGGTTGACCTACATACCGACCGGTATGTATGATGCCGCCCACTGACTAAATCCACCTGGGTGCAACCCGTACCCGTACACCTTGGTCAGCGCTACTTACAGGAGTTAGCCATGAAATCACTTAACCGCTTCTTCCCCTCTTCCCTTACCAAGCTTGCGCTCGCCACGCTGTTGGTCGCCACCGGGCCCGTCTACTTCTACACCGCCAGCGCGGATGATCCGGCTGGAGCCGCGCCCGCCGCGCCGGTGCCCCAGGTAGAAGTGGCTGCGCTGGCGCCGACTGAAATTCGCGCCTGGCACCAGTTCTCCGGCCGCCTTGCAGCGGTCGAAAGCGCCAACATCAAACCGCTCGTCAGCGGCACCATCCAGCAGGTGCTGTTTACTGAAGGCGAGTGGGTCGACAAAGGTGCCGCCCTGTTCGTCATTGATCCACGTCCGTACCAGGCCGCCGTTGCCAGTGCCGAAGCCCAATTGGTCTCGGCCCGTTCGCAGGCTCGCCTGACCAAGGACGAGCTGGCGCGTGCCGACCAGCTGCGCCAATCCAAACTGATCTCTGAAAGCCTGTACGACTCCGCCGCCAGTGCCGCCCAGATTGCACAGGCAGCCATC
>JAZKEH010000163.1:0-3416 GCA_040387155.1 Pseudomonadota bacterium
GAACCGATGAAGTCGGCAATCGAGGTCACCTTCTGGCGTTCGCCAACACGCATCAGCTTGCGCAGAAACTGGTGGCCGAACAGGAAGACCAGCATGGGGCCGAGATAGATCGGCAGGTAACTCCACAACTTGCCCGTGGCCTGCCCTACTGCACCGAAGAAGGTCCACGAACTGCAATAGACCGCCAACGCCAGGCTATAGACCACTGGCCGCCAGCGCTGCAGCCACTGCTTGTTGCGCTCTTTGTTGCGTTCTACCTGCCACGCCACCACGAACAGCAGAACGCTGTAGAGCGTGGCGAAAAGCAGGATGGGAAAGGTCTCACTCATGCGGTCATTGGTACTGTGGCGCGGCCTAGCTGGAAAACACCATGGTAAGGGATAAAGGCCATGTTGCAGACGGGGTCGCACCACCTTCCCTACTAAAGTCGAATGGACTTTGCCCCGGTGCCTGCTTACCGTCCCCTGCGTTTGTCAGCCGCGCTCCATTCCAATACCAGATCATCCCAGGGGAACTCCATGCACACTCTGTTTCGCACCGCCCGTCTTCCGTTTGCGTTAGCTGCCGCCAGCCTGTGGTCGTCGCTGCTCTTCGGCCAAAGCGCACCAGTACCTGCAGCCGTCGCCATTCCGCGTCCGTCAGCTGCTGAAGTGACTGCACTGACCAGCACTTTCGATAGCTTCAAGAAGTCATTGCCGGCTGATACGCAGGCCTTGCTGGCCAAGTATCCCGACCTGATCAGCGTGCGCGTGCCGGGCGTGAATACGGCGGTGGTGCCCGACCTGTCGCCACGCTTTGTCGAAAAGCACCAGGCCAACCTTGCTGTCGCCAAGGCCGGCAATATTGATCTGTTATTTGCGGGCGATTCCATCACCGATTTCTGGCGCAACCCGGAAGGTGCTTTTGCCGGCAAACCGGTGTTCGACAAACACTGGGGCGCGATCAAGACTGCCAACTTCGGCATCGCCGGCGACACCACGCAGGGCGTGCTCTATCGCCTGCAACATGGCGAAGGCCAGGGCTTCAGCCCAAAGGCTGTCATGCTGATGATCGGCACCAACAATACGCGCGCCAACAGTGCGGCTGAAATTGCCGAAGGCATTGGCGCCATCGTGCTGGAAATGCAGAAGGACTTCCCGGCCGCGAAGATCCTGCTGCTCGGCATCTTCCCGCGCAGCACGCCGGTTGATCCGGTGCGCAAGCAGATTGCCGAGATCAACAGCATCATTTCCAAACTGGGTGATGACAAGAAAGTGTTCTACATGGACATCGGCAAGGTGTTTCTGGATGCACAAGGCAACATTGGCACCGACATAATGAGTGATGGCCTGCACCCGACCACGAAGGGCTATGAATTGTGGGCGGCCGCTGTATCGGCCAAGCTTGCTGAATTGCTGAAGTAACTGCTCGTCCAAATAAACAGGCCCCGGTGTCTCGCGATGCCGGGGCCTTTCTTTATCCGGCCTGTCTAGGGCGCGGGCGCCGCTACAGCATTCGACATCATGCGCCAGGTCTTCCACGAACCATCCGCTTGTCGCTTCAGGATGTGGATGTGACGGTTCTTGGTGTCAGTGATCACCTGCCCACTGGCCTTGTCAGTAAGCTTCAGTGAAAACGAGCCACGTTCATAGGCCATGTCGCCTGCCACTTCGATTTCGTCTGTCGTGAACTGCAAGTCGGCATTGAAGGCCTGCAACATGCCGGCGTAGCCCCTGCGTATGAGGGCCCCACCGATAATCTCTTTAGCTGCTTCGGGAACAACAATCGCGTCAGCAAGAAATGCTGCTGCCGCGGCGTCGATATCACCTGAGGCAAAGGTCTTCTCAAGGTCATCCAGAAAAGCGTGGATGGCGGTGACGTCTGCCGCCGTGCTGGCAGCTTGCTGGGCAAGCGCGGCTGAAGACACAAACGAGATCAGTAATCCGGTCAACAGCAGCAACAACATTCTCATCATTATCGACTCCTTTTCTTATTTTTCTGGTACTGACAGATAAGCGCCCAGCTCAGCCAACTCCGCATCACTGATTTCCGTCTTTCTGGAAAACGGCATGATGGAGACACCATTGCGTACATAAGTCGCTACCAGCTCGGGTGTCAGGTCGAGACGATCCTGCAGTGCAGCCGGCTTCTCACCATTTTTATACAACACACCGAGCGCCACGGTACCCGGATGCTTGCGCGGATCGCGTGCATGACAGGGCTCGCACCACTTGTCGAATACTGCCTTGCCTTCCACTTTGCTCTCATCGGCCGCGTATAAAGGAGCGGCAAACGGAACTCCGACCAGCAAGGCCATGCACAGTGTCCCAGCGTTGCGCTTAAGCATTTCCGCGACCCTCCCGCAGATGCTTCGGCCAGATACCATAACGACCCGCAGAGATGATACCGTTCGGATCCAAAGCGTCCTTGATCGTTTCATGCAGGCGACGCAGTGCGTTGTCGTTGAAGGAGTATGCCGCCGCACAGTCGTCCATGAACGCGGTATGCGTGCGGTATTCGCCCCAGCCATGTTCGGCAGCGACGCGTACGAGTTCGCGGAAAATCTCGCGGTTCTTCTGGTTCTGCTCCGGGTCACGCGTGACGCTGAAACCCAGCAGGATGACGAAGGTGCGCTGGTGATAGGACTGCGGGAACACGTTGAACACCGTGGTGGCGCCCATGTCGCGCAGCACCTTGCCCATCACCTTCTGCGATTCCAGCACCGCCGCACCTGTCATCGGGATTACCGGCGAGAAGCCGAGATGACCATTGCTGCCAGTCGGATTGAAATTGGACCGCGCACCGAGTGAGAACACCGACAGTGACGGGATGCCCAGATGGTTTTCATCCTGCGAGGCCGCAATCTGTTCCTGCGTCAGCGGGAAGCGCAGATCTTCGCCTTCCTGGAAACGCACACCCTCAATCTCGGCAAACTGCTGCTTCGTGTACTCCCACGACGCATTGATGATTGTTGGCGGACCGTAGAACTTGAACTGTGATGCCCAGAAAGCAATGTTATTGCTGCTGGCGTAGTCATCGAGCACCTTGATGTCGTCTTCGTTGGCGCGCTCATAGCGCTGTTGCAACTCCGGTGCACGACCCATTGCAAACTGCATGGGCGACTGCAGACCGGTGCCGCAGTTCAGCACGCCGTTGTACATCAGCCGTGCGGTGATCTCGACCAGCTTGTGGATGTCACTGTAGCGCGGCACCAGCACAGAACCGGAACGGAAGGCTTCGGGAGCCGGGTAGAGCCAGAAGCCCATCTTCGTCACAACACCGAAGTTGGATTGCGAAAAAATGCCGTCTACCCACGGCCCGTAGCCGTAGCGGAATTGCTGCCAGGTTTCTGAACCCGGCAGCGCGCCCATGCCAGTGCGCACGATGTCGCCATTGGCCAACACTATTTCCATGCCGCAATGCGCTTCGAAATGATC
>JAZKEH010000164.1:0-2923 GCA_040387155.1 Pseudomonadota bacterium
TTTCTGCATCAGCCACGGAATCAGTGGTTCCACCTGCTGTGCCGGCACGGGACCGGTGCAGAAAATCAGCGGATGACTTTCCTGGCCTTCATAGTGCTCGGGGTAGATGTAGAGCGTGTTGCCCTCGACGACAGGACCCTTGATCGCCTGACGGGTGGAACTGAGGATGCCGCCAAGGATGACGTCGACCTTGTCCTGCTGGATCAGCTTGCGGGCCTTGGCGGCCGCCACCCTGTCATCGGTGGCGCTGTCTTCCAGACACAACTCGACGCGTCGGCCGAGCAGCCCCCCGCGGGCATTGATGTCACTGACAACAAGTGCTGCCACGTTAGAGTTGGCGGTACCGTAGAACCCAAGCGGCCCGGTCCGGTCGGCCACAACACCGACCTTGATCGGTGGGGAGTCTGAAGCTGTGGATACGTTCACAATAGCGACATTCCTGGAGATATAACGATCGGTCTCGTCGAATCCGGACCCAATATTGCGTGCCTTCGGGCTTTTTCAATGCCTGTGTCAAAAGCAAGTTCAACATCCCAATGCTATCAGTTGCATTGGCCGGGCGTCATAGCCGGGGTGGAGAGAATTGAACGGGAGGAGGGGCTTGCGAGAGGGGTTACTGAGGTTTCGCCAGCGCCGCGTGTTCGGCCAGTTCTGCACTGATGAAGGCTGCGATCATTGCCCGATAGACCGCCTCGGTGACGGCGGGGTTAGCGCCCATCTCAGCCGACAGCGCCACCACCTTGGCGATGACCTGCTCGACCCGTTGGGGAGCTTTCACATCATCCGTCGTCTTCTTGAACCTGGCCGCTTGTTTGACGAAGCCACCACGCTCCGCCAACAATCCGACAATCTGCCGGTCAAGCCGGTCGATGTTTTCACGCACTGCTTCCAGTGAATCGCACACTACGGTGTTGTTCAAATTGCCTCTCCTGATTCACTGTGCGCATTAATTCCTGCGCATCCCATTTTAACAACGTATGGTGCGCACCGGCAGACTGGCTTTTCACCTTTTTTTCTGAAAAATGGCCCGCTTTCTTCGCCTCTCTCCCACCACTTGTCCGGATCACCTGGAGACTTCCATGAGCAGTCACACCGCGTCAGTCATCGGCATCGGCGTTGATTTCGGTACCTCGAACAGCGTGGCGGCCCATTACGACGGCACTCGCGTGCGTATCGTCGACCTCGGCGGCGGCAGTCGCTCAATGCCGTCAGCGACCTATCTCGACCGGGAGTTGCTGGCGGTCACCGGTCAGGAAGCCATTGATGCCTACATCGACAGCAACACTGGGCGGCGCGTAGAGCTGGTGTCGGTCTTGCTGGGCGAAGGCAGAATGTCCACCGGCTCGCTTGATGAAGGCGGCATACCGCAGGAGGCTGGCGACAGCCAGGTTTTCAGTGAGGCGATGTTCGATGCCAATCAGCAAGGCCGCCTGTTCTATGGCATCAAGCGCTTGCTGGCCGCTGCCTTAACGCCTTCGCTGCCGGTCTTCGACAGACACTACCGCCTGGAAGCGCTGATCACGCCAGTGCTGCTGCGGATCAGGCAGGCGATAGCAGCCGAGTTCGTTCGCTTGGGCACCGACAGCGTGGTGGATCACGCAGTAATCGGACGCCCAGTGCATTTCGAACGCAAAGGCGAGGGCAGCAACGAGCTGGCGATGCAACGACTGGGCACCGCGTTTGGCAATGCCGGTTTCGCTGACCGGCATTTTTGCCAGGAGCCGGTGGCAGCGGCCATCAACTACTTGCACAGCCAGCCCGGCAAGACGCAAGGCATGTTGCTCACCGTCGACTTTGGCGGCGGTACGCTGGATTTTTCCATCTTCCGCGATGGTCCCAATCGTCTGCAGCTGTTGGGAACCCATGGGGTGGCACTCGGCGGCAATCACGTCGATCAATTGCTGTTCCGTCGCTTGTTGTTTCCCTTGTTGGGCGATGGAGAAGTGGGAATGTTCTTCACCAACGAAGGCTACCGCGAAAACCGCTTCTCGCTGGCGCGCTACGCCGAGCTGCTGCTGAACTGGCCTGTGTCGTATTTGCTGAACCAGAACCGCTACCTCACGCCCGTGCTCGACATGCTCAAGGCAGGCGGCGAAACGGCCACGAAGTTCCAGCGCCTGCGTGACCTGATCCAGTTCAATGGCAGTTACCTCGTGCTGGAACAACTCAAGGCTTTCAAGGAAGCCTTCGCCACTACCGACCAGGTGACCCTGGATTTACCCGAGCTGGATATCAACATGACGGTCGACCGCGCTGAGTTCGATCACGTTCTTGAGCCGGTCGCCGCGCAGTTCGAACAGGCGCTGAGTGCAGCCTTGCAGCAGGCAGGAGTAACAGCTGATCAAATTGATCGCGTCGTTTGTGTGGGAGGATCCACCCAGCTGCCGTCCATCAAGGCAGTGCTGGCGAGATTGTTCGGAGACAAAGTCGCCGATCACGACATCTTCACGGCGGTTGCGGCGGGGCTGGCGATCCAGGATTACCTGCGCCAGAGCGGAATCGCCATGCATGGCACTTGAGTTACCTGCACTGCTTTGCCAACTGGATTGCAGCGCAATCAGTGGGCCGCAATTTTTCAAGCAACTCTGCGCAGGGTCATCACTTTTGACGGGCGTAGCTCACAGTAAGAATTTCCCACTGATGTCCTTCCGGCACATTCCAGTAAATCATCCTGCCGCCGTAGTCAGTATTAACAAGTCCATCAACCGGTCCCCGCACCGAGCTGCGGTAGCTAATGCCCGCCGCCTGGATTCTGCCAAGGATGCTATCGAACTCTTTCTCGCTGACACGAAAGCAGAAATGTTCAACCGGAAAGTCTTCATCAGTCTCGATGAAGTCAAGCGTGAGTCCGTCGTTTATATAGACGGCAAAGAAAGGCCCTTCGCTGGCGTTGCCGCAAGGCACTCCAAGCAACTGCGCCAGT
>JAZKEH010000165.1:0-2808 GCA_040387155.1 Pseudomonadota bacterium
CACACCTCTGCTCTGACACCCCGCTTCTTCATTGCGGTATGCTGGTTATATGGCCGGTTTGATTCCCTCACGCTTCATCGACGATCTCCTCAGTCGCATCGACATTCTCGATGTCGTCGAGCCGCGCGTGAAATTGCGTAAATCCGGCAAGAATTACTCAGGGCTGTGCCCGTTCCACCAGGAAAAATCGCCGTCATTCACCGTGCAGCCCGAGAAGCAGTTCTACTACTGTTTTGGTTGTGGCGCCGGCGGTAATGCACTCGGCTTCGTGATGAATTTCGACAATCTCGATTTTCCGGAAGCGGTCGAAGTGCTGGCGAAAAGTCTTGGCGTCGAAGTGCCACGCGAAGATGCCGGCACCAGCAAGCAATCCAACAGTCGTCACGATGCACTGCTGGGTTTGCTGGCGGACATCTCTGGTTTTTATCAACAGCAATTGCGTCAGCATCCGCAGCGACAGCGTGCTGTGGAGTATTTGAAGAAGCGCGGTCTCAGCGGTGAAATCGCGCGCGACTACGGCCTCGGTTATGCACCACAAGGCTGGGACAACGTGCTGAAAGCCTTCGGCAGCGACAAGGAAAAGCAAACGCAGTTGCTTGAAGCCGGTATGTTGATCGAGAACCCGGACAACCAGCGCAATCCGCTATACGACCGCTTCCGTGATCGCATCATGTATCCGATTCGCGACTCACGCGGTCGCGTCATCGGCTTTGGTGGCCGCGTGCTTGGCGATGACAAACCCAAATATCTGAACTCGCCGGAAACACCGGTGTTTCACAAAGGCGAGGAGTTGTACGGCTTGTACGAAGCGCGCAAAAAGCTGCGCACGCCACAACGCTTTCTGATCGTCGAAGGTTACATGGACGTCATTGCGCTCGCGCAGAATGGCATCCACTACAGCGTCGCCACGCTCGGCACCGCTACCAGTGCGTCGCACCTGCGCATCCTGTTCAAGATCGTGCCCGAGGTCGTGTTCTGCTTTGACGGCGACAATGCCGGTCGCGAAGCGGCATGGCGCGCCTTGCAGCAAGTACTGCCGCTGATGGAAGACGGCCGCAGTGCGCGCTTTCTGTTTTTGCCTGAAGGCCAGGACCCTGACACCCAGGTACGTGCCATCGGCGCCACCGCCTTCGAAGCAAGCCTCGGCAAGGCCACCCGGCTGGCTGATTTTTTCTTCGACACACTCAGTGCCCGCACCGACCGCAATTCAATGGAAGGCAAGGCACTGATCAGCAAGTTGGCCCAACCCTTTCTGGAAAAGCTGCCCAAGGGCGTTTTCCGGCAGCTGATGTTCGATCATCTGGCGCAACTGACCGGGGTAAGAGCGCCCGATCCGCAGCCTGCCAGCAATACCCAATCTGCACCTCCCATGGCCACGGACAGCTCGCAGGGAATGACGAACCCCCGCCCGCAGTTTGCGCCCAGGCCCCCAGCCCGCCTGTCCCGTCCCCGCGTCGACTGGTCGCCCTGCATGCGACTCGTCAACCTGCTGATCCGCAAGCCTGACATCATTTCGCAGGTCACAATTCCGGATGAATTGGGGGAAATTCGCAGTCCTGACATGGACTTGCTGCTGAAGGTGGTTGAAATCGCCCGTGCCTGGCCCAACAGTACTACCGAAGAATTGATGAGCCGTATTTACGCCACCGCCTATGGCAGCCAGCTCACTGAGCTGTTCGGCAAGGAACTGATTACGCCCCACGAAGGCATGCTGGAGGAATTCCGCGACATCCTGCAGCGCCTCTTGGGTCAGTATCAGGACCGGAAGAACCGCCACACGATGCTGGAACATTTGCGACGCCTGCATCAGGGAACTGATTCTGACCAATCAGGTCAACTGCAGGGATCGTAATACGTTCATTGCAACGACTATTGCAGAGTGAGGCGCAAGAAAGGGGCCAAAACCCACGCCACCAAAGGGGTTTTTTACCTGATTGCAGCTGGCCAGAAGGCCCGTTAAACGGCTAAAATACACGGCTCTTTTTAGCACCCGCATGACGCACCCAACACCGGTAAGCATAGACCTATGAGTGACACACTTAGCCAGCAGTCCAGTCTCAAAGCCCTTATCGCCAAGGGCAAAGAGCAGAACTACCTTACCTACGCCGAAGTCAACGACCACCTGCCGGAAACCATTTCCGACCCGGACCAGGTAGAAGACATCATCCAGATGATCGACGACATGGGTATCAAGGTTTATGAAACCGCCCCTGACGCCGACCAACTTGCGCTGATCGAAAACAACGACGCCACTGACGAACTCGCCGCTGCTGAAGCCGCCGCCGCACTCGCCGCCGTTGAAAACGAAGCCGGCCGCACCACTGATCCCGTCCGCATGTACATGCGCGAAATGGGCACAGTTGAACTGCTGACGCGCACCGGTGAAATCGCCATTGCCAAACGTATTGAAGAAGGCTTGCGTGAACTGATGGCCGCGATGGCCTACTTCCCTGGCACCGTCGACATGGTGTTGAACGAATACGATCTCGTTGAGAAAGAAGGCAAACGCCTTGGCGATATCCTTGTCGGTTATCTTGATACCAACGAAGAAGTGCCGGCGCCGGAACCAGAAGAAGTTGTCGCCACCGACGAAGCTGTGGATGAAGAAGAAGAGCCTGCAGCCGTTGCGACTGAAGATGAAGAAGACGCCCCTACCGGTCCCGATCCGGAAATTGCCAAAGAACGTTTCGGCGAACTACGCAAAGCCCTCAAGTCCACCGAGCGTGCGCTGAAGAAATATGGCCGTCAGGATCCAAAAGGCCAGGAATCACTCGAAAAACTCGGCGACATCTTCAAGTTCTTCAAACT
>JAZKEH010000166.1:0-5774 GCA_040387155.1 Pseudomonadota bacterium
GGCGGACTTGCCGAAGCTGAAATTGAAATGGGCCTATGGTCTGCCGGGTGAGAGCCAGGCACGCGGACAGCCGGCGGTAGTGGCGGGGCGCATCTATGTCGGTAATCGTGCGGGCGCTTTGTATTCGGTTGATGCGGTAAGCGGGTGCACGTATTGGACCTTCCTGCCGCGCGCGGGGATTCGCAGCGCGACGACAGTAGCTGCGACGACACTGGCGGATGGCAGCAGCGGTTATGCGGTTTACTTTGTGGATTCGCTGGCCAATGCCTATGCAGTGAATGCCCAGACCGGTGAGCTGTTGTGGCAGACCCAGGTGGAAACGCATCCGTCGGTGCGCGGTACCGGCTCGGTCACTGTGCACGATGGTCGCGTGTATGTGCCGATGACTGGCGTTACTGAAGAGAACACGGCGTCGAATCCGGATTATTCGTGCTGCACGTTCCGCGGCAGCCTGTCATCGCTGGATGCAGCAACCGGTGATGTTGTGTGGAAGTTCTACACAGTCGAAGAGCCGAAGCCACGTGGCACCAGCACCAATGGCAAGCCGTTGTTCGGTCCTGCCGGTGTTGGCATCTGGAGTGCGCCGACAATTGATGAAGAACGTGGCGTGGTGTACGTCGCGACTGGTAATGCTTACGCTGATCCGGCGTTGAACACGGCGTCGAGTGCGCCGACGATCGACGAAGAGCGCGGTGTCGTCTATGTCGCGACGGGCAACGCGTACGCTGATCCGGCGCCGCCGACAGCGGATGCTGTGTTGGCCGTCAGCATCGACAAGGGCGAACTGGTGTGGAGCAAACAGCTGACGACTCCCGCTGATGCATGGATTGGTGGCTGTAATCCCAATACCCCGAATGCGAATTGCCCGGAAGAAGTCGGTCCCGATTTTGATTTCTCGGCATCGCCGATCCTGACGCAGGCCAGTGGTCGTGACTTGCTGGTGATTCCGCAGAAGTCTGGTATGGCCTATGCGCTGGATCCTGCCAAAAAAGGCGAGCAAGTGTGGGAATACCGCGCTGGCAGTGGCAGTCCCGTTGGTGGTGTGTGGGGCTCGGCAGTTGCTGATGGTATTGCCTTCGTTGCCGTCGGCGGTTATCGCGCCGCCGAGACCGGTGGTATTCACGGCATTGATGCACTGACTGGCAAACGCTTGTGGTTCACACCGGCACAACCGCTGCTGTGCGCGACAGGACCGGGCTGTGGTCAAACACAATCGGCTGCTGTGACCGCAATTCCAGGTGCAGTGTTCTCGGGTTCGCAGGACGGTGGCATGCGTGCCTATGACGCGAAGACTGGTGCTGTGTTGTGGACCTTTGATGCCAACAAGGAATTCGAGACGATCAATGGTGTCGTCGGCAACGGTGCGTCGTTCGATGGTCCTGGCCCGGTGGTGGCGGATGGCATGGTGTACATGCTGTCGGGCAACTCCGGCTTTGTCGGCCGTCCGGGCAATGTATTGCTGGCGTTCGAAATCGAGAAGTAGGCCAGCTTATTCCTGCACGACCGTGGCGTAGTCAGGGGCCAACACTTTCAACAGACGGTTTTGCACACCGGTTGGAATGTGTTGGCTTTCCATCGCATGAATCAATGCCTCCACCGTCACGTTGAAGTCAGTTACGGTGACGCCCATGTGGGCATGCGTGCGCTCCATTGAGTCGCCCGTGTAGGTGCAGGGACCTTCGGCTTTCACGCAGATGTACTCAATCAACTTGCTGCGGAAGCGTTCGAGATTGGTCTCGACGAAGTAGTGGCTGACGTGTTCGTCGTCCGCCAGATTCCACAGGAACTGATCCACCACGCCAACCACGCCGTCATTGCCGCCCAGATCTTCATACAGCGTACCCGCGCGCGCATTTGATGCGAGTGCTGCCAGGCAGCAGGCCAGCAGCAGGGCGACCAGCGGCTTGCGGATTTCGGTGCGGCGATGCAGGGCTTTGGCGTGAGACATCTCGCGGGTCCTCAATAGGAAACGGCAAACGATACATACCAGCCGCGCTGGTCGGGCAACGTGGCGACGGTGCCGAGATCGGCATGGGCAGCGACGACTGACAAGTGCTTGGTCGGAAACCACGCGACGAACACATCCTTCCAGGCATCCTGCGGGCTGAAGCCGAGATTTTCCGGGTGTTGGCGATATTCCATGCCCAGCGCCAGTTTGCGATTCAGAAAGAATCCGCCGGAACCTTCGAGCAACACGTCGCGCTTGTCGCCAAGGTCGCCGCCGAAGCCGAGCAGGCCAGCCTGGTTGGCGCGTGAATAGCGAGCGGTGATATTGAGAAAGACGTTGCGATCCAGCACGCCGGCCAGCCACACCTTGGCGGCGCTGACATACAGTTCGTCATCGCTGTCACGCAGGCCACCCACCAGCGCAGGCACGGCAAAATCCAGATGGTTCTTGTGCTGTAATCCAACGCTAAACTGCGGCAGCGTGCCGTAGATCAGATCGCCACTGACGCGATATTTGAGACCAAACACATTCTGCCGAAAGCGATGCCCGGACAGACCGAGTGCGTCGCCCAGTGTGCCGAGATCGAAATTCTGGCGAGCATAGGAAACCTCGACACGGTTGTTGTAACTGATCGCGAGTCCCTTGGCATCCAGTGAATAATCAGTCACGCGCAATTGCGTGGAAAATGCAGCAGCACCCCATTCGCCTTCCGAGCCGTAACCAACGAGAGCCGCCCAGGGCACGATGCCGCCGCCGGCTGCTCCTTCAATGGTGGAGGCGCCGCCTGTTCCAAGAATTCTGCTGCTGTCAGCCCATGCCGGCATTGCCGTCATGCAGGCGAGCAGCAGCATTGTTGTGATCTTTGTGACTCTCATGGGTTCCTTACGCCGCCGCTTGCTTCAACACGAGAAAGCGTTCGCGGTTTTGTTTGTGCCAGGCTTCAAAGTCGGCAGCTGCCATTGGCTTGCTGATGAAGTATCCTTGGGCAGTATCGCAGCCGAACGTTCGCAGCATCTGCAAACCCTGTTCGGTTTCCACGCCTTCGGCGACGACTTCGAGATTCATCGAGTGGGCAAGTTCTATCGTTGATTTCACAATCACGGAGTCCTGCGATGACGGTGTCAAATGGAGGACGAACGACTTGTCGATCTTCAGCTCGCCGACGGGCAGACTCTTCAGCTGCGCCAGTGAGGAATAGCCAGTGCCGAAGTCATCAATGGCGATGCGGTAACCGGATTGCTGCAACTGTCGCAGGATGCTGCTGGCTGCTTTCGGGTCTTGCATGACTGCGCTCTCGGTAATTTCAAGCATCAGGTGCCGTGGTCTGATGTTGTGCGTTTGCACGACGTGGTTGATCTGTTCCAGCAATGCCGGCTCCATCAGATCAAGCGCAGACAGGTTGACCGCAATGGTCAGATCAATACCGCGTTCCAGCCAGATACTGCACTGGCGGGCAGTTTCGTTGAGCACCCACTGTGTCAGCTTGTTGATGTTGCCGGTCTGTTCAAGGATTGAAATGAACTCATCCGGTGGCAGGAAACCGAAGGTCGGATGCACCCAGCGCACCAGTGCCTCCGCTTGTGTGATTTCACCGGTGGCAATCTTGAGCTGGGGCTGGAAGTAAAGGCGCAGCTGGTTGTCCTGCATGGCCTTGTCGATATCGCTGACGATGGCGAGTTCGCGCCGGTGACTTTCGTCGCGGCCCTGCTCATAGATTGCAATGCCGGTGTGCAGGGCCTTGGCTTCATACAGCGCAATTTCACAGCGGCGCAGCAACGAAGTCGCGCTTTCGCCGTGGGTGGGATATTCGACAAAGCCGCAATTGAACTTCACATTGATCTCGACATTCTCGAGCTGGTGCGGACTGGTCAGCAGCGGCAGCACTTCGGTCTTGACGAGATGCAGGCTGGTCTCGATGTCGGTGTTTTCCAGCAACAGCAGAAAGTCGTCACCCCCCATGCGGGCCACAGTGTCGCATTTGCGCTGGCGACGCAGCAGACGATTGGCGGTTTCCTTCAGCAACACGTCGCCGATGTGATGACCGAGCGTGTCATTGACTTGCTTGAAGCGTGAGATGTCCAGCATCACCACGGTGAACTTGCCAAGGCCGCGTTCAGCGCGACTGATCGTGCTGGCGATACGATCTTGCACCAGGTAACGATTGGGCAGGTCGGTGAGGTCGTCATGCTGGGTCTGATGCAGGATACGATATTCGCGACGGGAGATTTCCTGCTGCATGGTATTCAGTGTGGTGCCGAGCTGGCCAATCTCATCCGTTGAATTGATCTGGATGTTCACTGCGTAGTTACCGGCACCGATGCGCTCAGCCTGCGCTGCCAGATCACGAACCGGAGCAATGATGTTGCCGCCGATGAAGGTGCCTGCGAGCACTGCTACCATCAGTACGACGACAAACATCATGACGAGCTGTTTCTCCAGCGCGTGATAGGGCTGCATTTCCTGTTCCAGCGACTTTTGCAGCACAGCAAACAGGGGATTGCTGCTGCCGGTCAGCAGATGCAAGCGCGTCAGATAACTTTCATCGCTCAGTTGCATGGCGCTGGCACCATCGCCTTCAACAGCAAACATGCCGTTGTCGCGCAGCTCTTCCAGCAGTTGTTGCTCAAGCAGGGGCGACAGCGTGGAGGTAATGTCGGTCAGCTCAGGGCGTGCCGGGTCGTAGAATGAAATATGCAGGCCGGTGATGTCACGAAAATCGGCGGCCAACGTGTCATCCAGCCGAAAGCCCATCAGCACCCAGCCAATCTTTGCCGGCGCCATCGCCGGGACCACAACGATCTGGTAATAGGCGCTGTCCAAAGCCAGCGTTGCCAGCATGTAGTCTTCCTGCTGGATACCCTCCACCAGATTCAGCCACGACTCCTGCTGGGTCCAGCTGCCAGTGGCGAGCGTGCTTGCGCTGATAGTGGCATCGAGATCAAGAAAGACGGCAATCGAGGCGTTGGCGCGCTGGGCATGGTTTTCCAGCGCCGAAACAATGGTGGGTGTGTCTTGCGAGGCGAGGGCAGAGCGGAAGCCGAAGTCATCCACCAACACCTGCACCGACTCCGACAACTGGTAAAAACGTTGTTCGAACAACTGGTCGAACGTGCGCTCTGCTACCAGCAGATCTTCATTGACTGATTGGCGGACCGTGCTCTCGGTCGTCGCCAGCGTTGCCAGCATCGTGATCAGTTGCGCCAGACACATGCACGTAACCAGCAGCAACAGAATCTTGTGGCGGAAGCTCAGCCGCGGCATCAGCTTCACCGTGTGGTTTGGGGTTGATGGGCTCCGTGCCGCAGTTGCAGGAATTTCTTTTCCAGCTCAGTCATCTTCGAGGTATCTGGTTCCATCGCCGCTTTCAGCTCGATGCGGTAGGCCTGTGCATTTGCCGCTTCGCCTGGTTGCAGCTGGAAGCTGAGCGCCGGTTCACTCGCTGCCTCCGGGTGATAGATCGTCACTGTCAGCGCTTCCGCTGGCAGCTGGGCAAAGCTGGCCTTGCCGTTGATGGTGAGCGCGTAACGGGCATTGTCGACGATGTAGATGTAACCCTGCATGCGATCGTGAATATTGCAGCCGACGATGACAGTGCCGGCTTCCTGGAAGCGCACCGGATTTTCCGGTTCGCCGCTGTACAGCGGCAGTTCAAAGGTCAATGGCACTGAAAACGAATAGACGTGATGGCGAATGTCGTCGCTGTTGGGAAAACGGATGGAGTCGCCTTTGTTGATTGCGATAACGTCGGGCAGGAAGCGTTTGCCGTTCTGGTCCATCAGATGCACGACTGGCGCAGGCGTTTCGGCCGCGATCGAGGCCGAGCTGA
>JAZKEH010000166.1:5784-9809 GCA_040387155.1 Pseudomonadota bacterium
TGATGACTGCCTGGTCCACTGGTTGTCCCTGTTGGTCAACAACCGTAAAGACGCTGTCAGCCGCGAGCGCCGCAGATAGCGGAACCAGCAGAAGCAGGAACAGGCCGCAAGCGCGGCGAGCAAGGGGCATGCAGACTCCGGACGCAACAACCCCAAGGGGTCTTGTGAATAATTACGTCTGGATGCTGTCAAACTTTAGTCGTTATTGCGACTGTCCTTGTTTCAAATTCCTTGTCATTGCACAAATCAGGCCTTGTCACGCAGCCTTTCGATCTCGTCGGCAAGTGAACTGCTCTTGTGACCATCCGTGACGATTTTCTCCAGTACTTCTACGCGCTCGCGCAGTTGTTGGATCTCACTGTCGCGATCTGACATTTCTTTTTCAAACATCTTGCGGAACATCGGCGGGGTTTCGATGTTGCTGGGATCATGTCGCCAGCCGTGGCGACCGACACCGTGCTTGGCCTTGGTGATGGCGACGAAGGCCCAGCAGATGATGGCAACTACTGGAATGATGAAGGGGCTGTCGAATGGGCTGCCGAACATGGGGAAGGTCCTCGTCCTGGTTGAATTGTTGTTGGTCCTGCAGCCTTCGCTGCATGAGGGTGAGAGAGCAGGGACTGTGCCAACCTACACGGCCTTTCAACTTATTGAAATATCGAGGGAAAAAAATGCTACCGCGCGGGCAGTGGCATTCTCCGCCAGTCCCTTGGCCAGTCTTTGGTGGATTTGGCCATGGCGCCAGTTACGGTGTCCCCATCGGAAAGCCGCCAAAAATACCATTCAGAAACCAGGCGGTTCGCAAGCCGCCCTTGACCAGTTGCAGCTCAACGGTCGGCACGAATCTGGCTGCATAGTCGTTGTCGGACAGAGCTGGCCCCGGCAACTGCGCGTACATGCGCTCCAGGTTGCGAGTCGATTCCTGCAGCCAGACTTCGACATCAGCCCGTTCATAGTTACGAACTTCTGAAGCCGGTATGCGTTCAATACGCAGACGCAGGCGGCGAGCATAGGTGGCTTCATCGACGTCGTTGTATTGGAGCAGCCGCGTATCCCACAGCGAATGCAGATTGGTGGACTTGCCCTGCCACTCGAGTTGCACGCTGTTGCCGCCGCGGTCTTCCGCATAACCGCTGTGCAGCGGCTGCTGCAGGTCACCCAGGATATGCACCAGAAATTTCAGCGCGAAACGTTTGACCTCGATGGCGCGCGGGTCGAAATTGCCGAAATACAATTTGAGGCCATCCTCGACGCCGCCGGGTGGCAAGGGCTCTTCCAGCAAAATGGCGCTGAAGGTGGCGATGGCAAGCAAGGCGTCGCCATGGGGATCTTTCGGCGAACTGAGATAGTCGCTGCCCGCCGGAATATTCACGTAGTGCCAGGTAGCGGCATAGTCAGACCAGAAGGCAGCATTGTCTTGCGAGCTGCGCATCTCGTCGGCCCAGGTAGCGGCAGTGGCCAGATCGCTGCCTTCCAACAGTGCCGTCACTTGCGTCTCTGCAGTGGCAGTGAGCCTGTCTTGTGCCAGCATGCCAATGATGCGATGACCCTTGGTTCCCCAGGCTAGGGCGGCGTCAGCAACCATCATCAATGAGAAGCCCATCAACAGACCAACAACAGTAAAGCCGCGCATGGAACCCTTTTCCCCAAACAGATTTACGTAAAACATGCCCCGTTTGGCTGCAATACGCCAGTCAACGACGCGACCAGTGTTGTGAGCCGTTTCCCATCTTGAAGCCGTCTCTAAAACAAAGTTTGTAAACCCTTGTTTTTTTGGATGATAATCGCACAAAGCCAGTACGGTGCTGGCAGGGCATTCCCCGATTCTTCACTGCAGGATGGACCGGTCAGACCAATGACGAATACAGCCACCCCGAACCCCGACAACAAACTGACGATCAAGCTGCCGCTCTACAACCTGGTAGCCAAGATCCCCGGGCCGAAGAATTTTGCTGTCAAGATCTTCATGTTCTCGTTTCTCGGCACCCAGCTGCCGATGTTCGCCTTGCTGCTCTACGTTGTCATGAGCGTCGAGATGAACTCCGAAATACTGACGACTGTCACCATTGTATTGATCACTGCCTTGCTTGGCTCTGCTTCCACCGTGATGGCATTGATTGCCTACACAGAGCCGGTGAATGCGGTTCGCAAAGCCTTGCAGAACTTCACGCTGCAGGACACAGCACCGGACTTGCCCGTTGGCCAGAACGACGAAATCGGCGAGCTGATGAACAACACGCAGGGTGCGCTGAAGAAACTGCACAACATGCTGCACAACATGCATGAGATGAGTATTCGCGATGAGCTCACTGGTCTCTACAACCGCCGCTTCTTCACGCAGCAAGCGGACCTGTTGCTGATTCGCGCCGCGCGCTATGAAGAGCCGATTGCCGTTATCTATGTGGATATCGATCACTTCAAGACCGTCAACGACAAGTTCTCGCACCAGGTCGGTGACCATGCCTTGCGTCAGGTCGGCAACATTCTGTCGGATTCTGCCCGCGGTTCAGATCTTACTGCCCGTATTGGTGGCGATGAGTTCGTCATCGTGTTCCCCAATACGACCGCGGCCAAGGCGTTGCAGTTAGGCGAACGTGTTCGCCAAAACCTCTCTTCGCATGACTGGTCGGCACTGTTGCCTGATCTGAACATCACGATCAGCATGGGCGTTGCCGAAGCAGTTTCCGGCGACACACTTGAACAGTTGCTCGCGCGTGCCGACGAGAATCTGCACAAGGCCAAGGAAGGAGGGCGCGACCAGATCCAGGTCTAGCCCGCCTTCGGGCAACGCACGCCATCGAATACACTATCCAATAGTGACAAGGCGTCTACACATCAGGGGGAAACATGAGCAAGACTCCAGGAACTGGCCGGGGCGGCCATGGGTTGAACCGCCGCCAATTGCTCGGCAACACGCTCAAGGCTGGCACTGTTGCCTTGATTCCGCTGGTCAACACCAGCTGCTCCACACCACCCCCTCCCGCTACCACGCCGCTCGGCGCTGCCAACGACGCCATTCTTGCGGCCTTCGTTGATCGTATTTTTCCGGATGATGAACTTGGTCCTGCCGCCAGCACGGTAGGTGTTGTGCGTTACATCAATCGCAGTCTCGCTGAATGGAACATGGCTGAGGTGCCGGTGCTTGCCGCTGGCTTGCAGGCGCTCGACCAGGCGGCGCTGACCCGCCACGCGCTGGGCTTTGCGGCAATTACGCCGGAACAGCAGGACGCGTTGATGACTGCGCTGGAGGCCGGCCAGTTGGCAGAAGTCGCGCCTGGACCTGCACTGTTCAATCGCCTACATCGCCTCACGCTGGAAGGTTTGTTCAGCGATCCGTACTACGGCGGCAACGCCGAATATGTCGGCTGGGATCTGATTGGCTATCCCGGTGCCGTAATGGCCAGTACTCCGGAAATGCAGAAAATGCGCGAGCGTTTGCCTGCCTTGCATACGTCCGCGCATGGGGCAGAACACGATGGCCACTAAGCTGCCGGAAACGGATGTTGTCATCGTTGGTCTTGGGGCTGCCGGTGGTGTTGCCGCATTACCGCTGGCGTGGGCGGGACTCAAGGTCATCGGGCTTGAAGCCGGCACCTGGATGAATCCCGGCGAGGACTACAAGGCGGATGAAATCCACAACAACGTACGTGCGCTGGTGACAACGGGCACCAAGGCCGGCAGTGAAGTGCCAACGTTTCGCACGTCACCGGATGCAGTCGCGCGTCAACAGCCACGACATCCGATGATGAATGCCGTGGGTGGTACGTCGATTCACTATCACGCGCAAAGCTGGCGTTTGAATCCCTGGGACTTCCGCGTGCGCAGTTCAACGTTGCAGCGCTATGGCGAATCCTACCTGCCAGAAGGTTCGACAGTAGAAGACTGGCCACTCAGTTATGAAGAACTGGAACCGTTCTACGATCATGTCGAATACGAGGTAGGCGTCAGCGGCAAGGCCGGCAATCTGAATGGCACTATCGATCCGGTCGGCAATATTTTTGAGGGGCCGCGTCGGCGCGAATACC
>JAZKEH010000167.1:0-1730 GCA_040387155.1 Pseudomonadota bacterium
GCAACATTCTGGACAATGCCTTCAAGTACGGTCATCGCAAAGTGCAGGTCAAGGCGTCGCAGAAGGGCAAGGCCTTGCTGCTGGAAGTGAACGACGACGGCAGCGGTATTGCGGAGCAGGATCGCCACTTCGTTCTGCAACGTGGGGCGCGTGCCGATACCGTGAAAAGCGGGCAGGGCATCGGCCTTGCAGTGGTTACCGAAATCGTCAGCGCCTACGGTGGTGAGATACGCATTGAGCGTAGCGAATGGGGCGGCGCTAGCTTCAGGGTGCGGCTCGGTTGATATTGAGTGAAAACCGGACACGACATTGCTGTCGTGCCCGGTGACCCGCTATTAGTTGAACTTGTAGGTAACTCCTACGCGGAACGTTCTCGGCGTAGTGATACGACTCATGCGGCAGTTCACCGTTGTGCAGTCGATGTCTTCCGACGTAAGACCGGCTGGATCAAAACCCTGGACGTGCGCGGGGTAGTTATAAACAATTTCCCTATCGTCACTGTCGAGTGCATTGATCAATTCGGCGTACACAGTCAGTGCATCCCAGTGATGGGCGCCACGCAGGTTAAGGGTCATCAGTGTATCGGCACGGTCAGAGTTGTCGGCCAGCAGGGCGTAAGGTCCCATGTAGCGCAGGCGGGCGCTGAAATCCCAGTCGCCCTTGGTAGCGGAAACACCAATCTGCGCCGCTTCTTCCAGTGCATTTTCTACATAGGGGCCGTCAGGGTTGCTGACATAGCGCGCATCACTGCTGGTATAGACAGCATCCACACCGAGCCAGTCCAGCGGCTGCCAGAACATGGTGAATTCAACACCGTCACGATCGGAACCACCCTTGGGTTCAACTGCATTGGAGTCGCCGACAAAGATCAGTTCGCTGGCTTGATCGAGCGACCAGTAGGCCGCCGTGAATTTGAACGCGCCAAGCGTAGTACGCGCACCGAACTCATGGCCGGTGCCGGGAGAGAGACCCGGCAGTGGATCGACGGTATTAACGACACCGCGGGCATCATTGGAATGGAAGCCGCGACCCCAGTTGGCGTACAGCTCGACGTTATCCATCGCCTGCCACGCCAGACCAAACTTGGGTGAGTTTCGGGATTCGGTGTGTTGTCCCGCATGGCTACCCGCGCTGAAAGCAGTGACATCAAAATCGTAGTAATCGGTGCGCACGCCGCCCAGCACTCGCAGTGTATCGGTGGCAGACCAGCTCACTTCGGCGAAGGCGCCCACTGACCCTTCGATGATTTCGTTGTCTGCGATCGGCGCGACAAACACACCTTGATTGAACTCACTCACTCCGACCCTGCTCGCATCGTCATAGCGGAAGTTACCGCCGACTGTGACTTCCCAATCACCACTGTCGACCAGCGTTTTGTCAGTGCTGCCACCCACGGTCCAGCGTTTATCGAACTGGCCGATCTGGAAGTCATAGGTTGGATTCGATTTCATTTTCCAGTCGTAGTACTGCGCGAACAAGGATGCGTTCCAGTCACTGCCTTGCAATTGGGTAGTAGTGATCCACCGTTTGGTGTAACCGTCGGCGGTGGGGTCGAGGGAACAAAACGCATCGGGACACACGGCGCTGCCTAGCGCCCGTTCAGGCACCTGCTCCGTGGGATTCCATTCGGCGTCGTAGCCCGAAAGAGTGACCACCGCCTGACCAAAACTGGTTGGCTGCAGATACTTGCTCCAGACAGAGAAATGCTTGAGATCCTCGGAACGCTGCCA
>JAZKEH010000167.1:1830-17193 GCA_040387155.1 Pseudomonadota bacterium
CCATGGCCGTGCGAGCGCATGTTCATTGGCATGCCGTCGGCGATGACGGTGTAGTCCGTGCCATGGTCGAGGTTGAAGCCGCGCAGGAAGTACTGGTTCGCCTTGCCGCTGCCGGAGTGTTGTACGGCGACCATGCCGGGCATGGATTCCAGTAACTCCGCCGTTTTGAACATCGGGCGAATGAGCAAGTCAGCGCCGCCAATCGAGCCTTCAGTGGCCGCACTCGCCGTGCCCACCAGATCGGTATTACGACCGAATATGGCAATCTCCTCGACTGCGCCACCGGTGGCAGGTGCATTTTGCGCCAATGCGGAATTGGCACCCAGCAGGGCAAGCGGAGCCACTGCCAGTGCCACAGCCCAGGAAAGGCTGCGCAGTGCAGGTTTGAAAGTCTGGTTGGGGATAACGTTCATGCAACAGTTTCCTAAGATTGTCTGCCAGGCGCAGAGGAGCCCCGGCGGCCACGAAAGCGCGCAATCATAGTGGAGTCGCGACGATCGCCTGCCTTATTAACAGCTAAGAACGGTTAGCGAACGTTAACGAAGAGAAAACGTTAGATAAAACATGCGGTTGGGTAGGTGGTCGGCCACGAACTCATGGCCGACCGTCATGCAAATCAGAAGGGGTGGTCCGCTGATCTATCCTTCGGTACCAGCTTCTGTTTCCGGCGATAGTTTGCCGTCATAAACCAGTATGTCCCCGGGCTGGCATTGCAGCACCTCGCAGAGCTTCTCCAATGTGCTGAAGCGGATGGCTTTCGCCTTGCCGGTCTTCAGCACCGAAAGATTCTGGATCGTGATGCCGACCTGCTCGGCGACGGTGTTGAGGCGCAGCTTGCGCTGCGCGAGTACCACATCGAGATTGACGATAATTGCCACTGTGTCTGCTCCTCAGATCGTCAACGCGTTTTCTTCGTTCAACTGACGGCCGACATCCATGATCCAGGACACCATGATCAGCAGCAGACCGGCAAACACCAGATGCATCTTGAACGACAGCGTGAAGAAGTCGAGCTGGGGCGCCAGTGTCGCAGCCAGCACGCTGCCTACTGCGCCATTGAGTAGCGCGACAGCGGGAAATAGCAACAAGGCTACGCCGGCGTTGCGTATGCTGCGGACAACGGCGTGGGTGAAAACTTCTCCCTTTTCATAGAGATGGAAGAGCCTGACCAGGCGCTCCAGCAGGTGCAGTACCACGGCGCTATTGAGAAATACCATGGCGATCAACACCGCACGCAAAGTGGGGGTTATGTCGACTGACGCGCTGACTTCCTGCTCGGGGGTGGTCTGTTGTTGATACAGCACACCATCCCGGCGGCTGTCATTGCGGTGGGGCACGATTTGCAGCTGTGGTGCTGTCGCCGCCGCTTCTTCGCGGTAGGCGCGAACCTTGAAATCGCCCTCGCCGATGTCGAGACGGACACTACCCGCAAAGATGGTTGCAAGCAGGCCCAGGACAACACCAATGCCAGTGAAGGCCATACCAATCTGAAGCAGTACCTGAATGACGGCACTGGCGCGTTTTACTTTTTTGACTTGGGCCGGGATGTCGGCGGTTCCTGTCTGGTTCATGGCTAGCTCCTTGGTAGCGTTGTTTACAGAGGAGCCATGAATATAGATCAATATTTATCGATAAACAATAAATATTTGCCGAGAAGATTGAGTTGGATGCTTGAGCCCAGCTCAAGGCAGGTCAAAGTCAGAGTAAGGGAGAGGAAAAAAGGGGTCAGGGGCCGGGCACGGAAGGCGGGCTATGTGATTGCCCGGCTTCGGAGCGGCCCGCCCCTGACATACTAACCAACAGCTTCCATGCGTTTCGCTAAACAGTGAACAGGTCTACCTAGAAATCGCACTCAGAAGCATCGAGCTCGGTGCGGGTTTCATTGCCACGGCTGTCGACATAGCGCTCGAAACAGCGGCCATTGATGTCGCGCAGCAGGCTGGTGCCGCTGTCGCGACGGTTGCTGTAGGTCGTGACAGAACCACGGTTTACCGGCCGTTCAATATAGGTGTTGCGTTCGATGATGATTGGACGGCGATCAACGTAACGGCGCGAATACGGGTAGCTGTTGTTGATATAGAGGTTGCTGCCGAAGCTGCTGCCAAAAGTGCTATAGCCCACGCCCCAACCGAACGTATTGAAGCTGTTGTAGTTGTTGTACCGGTTATAGGTGTTATAGCCGGGATAGTAACGGCTGCCCCCGCCAACAATCACGTTGAGCGATACATTGTCGTTATTGCGACGACGTGAGTTTGCGCGGTTGTCCCAATTACCACGGTCACGATTGGACCAGCCTTCATGGCGGCCATTGTCGTGACCCCGGTTGGAACGGTTATCAGCCAGTGCCAGCGTGCCGGCAAAGAGAAACGGGACGATCAGCAATAATTTCAGCAAGGTTTTCATAGGACACTCCTACAGCGGTTGTCTGGGTTCTTGCGAGGCCATTCTTACGGGAAAGAGTGTAGGCGCCGGTGACTGAATTAGAACTGAATATACTTGGCTGCCCCGGAGGCGTGGGGTAAGCTCCGGCCACTTTTGAGGGGAAGTACCATGTCACAAATTAAAACAATCACCAGTCTTTTTTCATTGTTGTTGCTGGCCGCCTGCGGCGGTAATGAGGCAACGGCGCCAGCAGAACAAGCCTCCGCGCCCGCTGCAGAAACGCCGGCCGCCACGGCGCCGCAGTTCGCAAACGTCAACACCGAGCGTCTGCTTGCGGCCGACAGCGAGCCTGGCCAGTGGATGTCCACCGGTCGCACCTATGGCGAGCAGCATTACAGCCCGCTGACCAGGATCGCGCGCGACAACGTAAGTCAGCTGGGTCTCAGCTGGTATGCCGATTTCAATAGTCCGCGCGGCCAGGAAAGTACACCGCTGGTGGTTGATGGCGTCATCTATGTCACCACGGCGTGGAGCAATGTGCGGGCGTTCGATGCTGCTACCGGTACTCCAATCTGGGAATTTGATTCACAGGTGCCGCGTGAATGGGGCGTGCGCGCCTGTTGCGACGTCGTCAATCGCGGCGCTGCATTGTGGAATGGCAAGGTTTATGTCGGCACCATCGACGGTCGTATGATTGCGATTGATGCGGCTACCGGCACCAAGGTGTGGGAAACCGACACACTGATCTCGCATGATGTTTCCTATTCGATTACTGGTGCGCCACGCATCGTCAAAGGCAAGGTCGTCATCGGTAATGGTGGCGCGGAATACGGCGTACGCGGTTATGTTTCGGCGTTCGACGCTGAAACCGGTGAACTGGCATGGCGCTTCTACACCGTGCCTGGCGATCCATCGCTCGGCTTTGAAAATGCCACGATGGAAATGGCTGCCAAAACCTGGAACGGCGAATGGTGGAAACTCGGCGGTGGCGGCACCGTGTGGGATTCAATGGCCTACGATCCAGAACTGGATTTGCTTTACATCGGCACCGGCAACGGCTCGCCATGGAATCAGGATCTGCGCAGCCCCGGTGGCGGCGACAACCTGTTTCTCGCGTCGATCGTCGCGCTGAAACCCGATGACGGTTCCTACGTGTGGCACTACCAGACAGTGCCCGGTGAAAACTGGGACTACACCGCGACGCAGCCCATCATGGTCGCGACCATCCCTGTTGAAGGCATGCCACGCAAGGTCGTCATGCAAGCGCCGAAAAACGGTTTCTTCTATGTGCTGGATGCAGCAACCGGTCAATTCATTTCGGCGCAGCCCTTTGCCGCAGTGAACTGGGCTACTGGTATCGACCAGGCAACAGGACGTCCGATCCAGAATCCGGCAGCGCGTTACGAAACCACCGGCAAGGCATTTGCGCAGCAGCCAGCACCCTCTGGTGCGCACAACTGGCAGCCAATGGCATTCAATCCGGAGACTGGTCTTGTTTATTTGTCGCAGGCTGACAGTGCGTTCCTCTATGCGTACGACCGCAGCTTCAATCCTGATCCGTTGACGTCCAACCTTGGTGTCGATCCCGCAGCGGCGGCAGCCGAGCTGGGTCCGAATGCGACGGCAGACTTGCCGAGCGGCAGTTACATGACAGCGTGGAATCCGGTGACGCAACAACCGGCATTCCGCATTCCGGGCGCATCGGCAGGTATGCTGGCAACAGCAGGTGGCCTCGTGTTCAAAGGCGGCCAAAACGGTTTGGCAGCTTATGACGCTGATAACGGTGCCGAGTTGTGGAAGTCGCTCGACACGCAAACAGGTGTGGTGGCAGCGCCGATCACCTATGAAGTGAACGGTGAACAGTATGTCGCTGTTGTAGCCGGTCGTTCCAGCAACAACTACTACGCCCCCGATTACTCGCGCTTGCTGGTGTTCAAGCTTGGTGCCACGGTGCAGTTGCCGCCGGCAGTGAGCTACACACCGCCGCCGTTGAATCCGCCGGCATCAACTGCGTCGGCAGAACAGATTGCGCGCGGCGAAGATCTCTATCTCGATAATTGCTGGATCTGTCATAGCGATGTCGGTAACGCCGGTGGTTTGTTGCGACGTGGTCTGTTCCCCGAGCTGGCAGTGTCCTCTGCACTGGGAAGTCCCGATCTGTTCAAAGCCATCGTCATCGATGGCGTGCGCACGCAGAACGGCATGGTGTCGTTCTCCAATGTGCTGACACCGGAAACAGCAGAAGATGTACGTGCCTATCTGATTGATCGCGCGAATGCGGCATTGCAGGCTCGCCAGGCACAACAGCGCTGAGCGAAAGCAGTACGTTCAAGCAGCGCCGCGCTGAAAGAAAGCCGGCGCTTTGCATGTCTCCTCCAAAACCAACAACAAAGAGGGAAGGACAATGGAAAGAATAACTGCAGCCAGTCGTTTGTTCGCGATGCTGATATTGCTGTGTGGCTCCACAGCCATGGCACAAGACAGCAAGATCATCACTGACGTCGTGTTTGCCAGTGTCGATGGCAAGGAACTCAAGCTTGATCTGTATCTGCCGGCGGCAAACAATGCTGCCTTGGTGGTGTACGTGCACGGTGGCGCGTGGCGTGCTGGTGACAAAGGCGCAGGCGCCAATGTTGCGAAGGCGCTTGCGCAGGAAGGCTTTGCTGTTGCCAGTCTCGATTTTCGTCAAAGCACTGAAGCGCCATTTCCCGCCAACTTGCATGACATCAAGGCCGGCATCCGTTTCCTGCGGGCCAAAGCTGCAGAGTATGGCTACAACGCTGAGCGCATCGCCATCACCGGCGAATCCTCCGGGGCCCATCTCGCCGTGCTGGCAGGCGTGACCAATGGTCATGCCGAACTTGAAGGTGCCGTGGGCGACAACCTTTCAGTGTCGTCTTCCGTGCAGACCATCGTCAGCTATTTTGCCGCGACTGATCTGACCACCATCCTTTCGCAGTCGACGCCCTTTGGCGTGGGTGTACGTGAGCCAGGTCTCACACTGTTGCTGGGTGAGTTGCCAGACAAGAAACCGGAACTGGCAAAACTGGCCAGCCCGGTCTTTCATATTGATGCCAATGACCCGCCGCTTTATATCCTGCATGGCGACCGCGATCCGCAGATGCCTATCAACCAGAGTTTGCAATTGTGGGGTGTTTATAAAGACGCCGGTCTCGATGTCATTTTCGATCCTGTGCATGGCGCTCCGCACGGTGGCCCGTTATTCTTCACGCCACAGCATCAGCAGCCAGTAGTGGCCTTCCTGCGCAGGACGTTGATGCAATAACCCGCATCACACACTGCATCAGGAGCACGACCGATGGGCAAAGTTCGCGTTCTGGCCGGCACCCGCAAGGGCGCCTTCATTCTCACCTCTGACGACAAACGCAAGGACTGGAAAATCGACGGCCCCTTTTTTGGTGGCTGGGAGATTTACCATTTCACCGGTTCGCCGGTGAATCCGGATCGGCTCTACGTCTCGCAAACTTCTTCATGGTTCGGCCAGATCATTCAACGCTCCGATGATGGTGGCAAGACATGGCAGCAACCGGGTACGCCTGCGGGCGAACCGACGACAACACCTGAAGGCTTTCCGAAGGCCGAGAGCAACAAGTTCGTTTACGACACCGAAGCGGCGCCGCTGACAACGCACCTGTGGTACGACGGCACGCCACACCCGTGGGAATTCAAACGTGTGTGGCATCTGGAGCCATGCTTGACGGATGCCAACACTGTTTACGCCGGCGTGGAAGATGCCGCACTGTTCAAGAGCACCGATGGTGGCCAGAACTGGAAAGAGCTCGCCGGTTTGCGCGGCCACGGCAGCGGCCAATTCTGGGCACCCGGTGCAGGCGGCATGGGATTGCACACGATTATTCTCGATCCGAGCGATCCCGATCGAATCTACATCGCGATTTCATCAGCGGGTGCATTTCGTACTGATGACGGTGGCGACACGTGGAAGCCGATCAACAAGGGTTTGCATTCCAAATACATTCCGAATCCCACTGCTGAAGTTGGCCACTGCGTGCATCGCATTGCGATGAATCCCACCAAGCCCGGCATTCTGTACATGCAAAAGCATTGGGATGTATTACGCAGCGATGACGCAGGTGACAACTGGTACAAGATCAGCGGCAACCTGCCCAGCGATTTTGGTTTCCCGATTGCCGTGCACGCGCATGAGCCAAACACAATTTATGTGGTGCCTATCAAGAGCGACTCGGAACACTATCCGCCGGAAGGCAAGTTGCGTGTCTATCGCAGCAAGGCCGGTGGCAATGAATGGGAAGCATTGACAAAGGGTTTGCCGCAAGAGAACTGCTACGTCAACGTGCTGCGCGACTCGATGGCAGTGGATACCCTGCCATCGTGCGGTATTTACTTCGGCACTACGGGTGGCCAGATCTATTGTTCACCAGATGGTGGAGACAACTGGTCGGCGATTGCGCGTGACCTGCCGCCAGTATTGTCGGTAGAAGTCCAGACACTCAAATGATTCGCGTGCAGCTGCCCTACCACCTGCAGAACCTTGGTGGTGTAGCGCCGGAAATTGAAATGCCGGTGCCGACACCGCCAACGGTGCGTGGCCTGCTGGCGGCGCTGGAGGCGCGTTATCCGGCTTTGCGCAGCGCAATTGTCGATGTGCATACCGGCAAGCGCCGCCCGCTGATCCGCTTTTTCGCCTGCCAGGAAGATATTTCCCATCACTCACTCGATCATCCGTTGCCTGCTGCCGTGGTGGAGGGACGTGAGCCCTTCATGGTGATAGGCGCAATCTCTGGCGGTTGACCGTGAAACAGCCGGAGCTTCCACCAGACGAAAGTTCGAGATTGGCTGCATTGCGAGCCTTGGGTATTCTCGATACTGAATCAGAAGAACACTTTGACCGCCTTGCCCGACTGACCTCCCGCTTGTTTTCAGCGCCAGTGGTGCTGATCGCCTTGGTCGATGAACACCGGCTGTGGTTCAAGAGTGTTGTTGGTGCCGACGTGATAGAGCTGCCGAGAGATGTTGCGTTCTGCAGTCAAACCATTCTGCAGGATGCAATACTGGAAGTGCCAGACACTGCTGCCGAAGCCGACCTGGCGGGTTTTCCGACCCGGTTGGACGAGCCGCTTCGTTATTACGCCGGTTGCCCCATACGCTCGCCAGACGGTTACAAGGTGGGCGTGCTGTGCATACTGGATTGCAAAGTACGCAAACTGGATGACACTGAAAAAGCGGCGCTACGCGATATTGCGGCGATTCTGGAAAAGGAGCTGGCGCTGCTGCAGTTTGCGTCACAAGACGCGTTGACTGGTGTCCCCAACCGTCGCGGGTTTCTGTTGCTCGCACAGCAAAGCCTGGCCTTTTGCGTAAGACAGAATTGTGCGGGCACGCTCGTGGTGATTGATGTGGAAGGTCTGCACACAATCAATCATACGTGGGGCCGGGCAGAGGGCGACCTGGTGTTGCTGGTGTTTGCCGATCAGCTGAAAAAAACATTTCGCGGTACTGACAGCTTTGCCCGTATCAGTGCTGACCAGTTTTGCGTGTTTCTTGCCAATGTCACTGCTGTGCAGGCATCGGCTGTATTTGCGCGCTTCAACGACACCTTGCAGCGCTACAACACTGACGCGGGCCGCGGCTATCACCTCGTATTTTCGCTGGCGACGGTGGAATTCAACCCCGACCAGCATGGCTCGCTGGAGCACATGCTGGCCGAAGCTGAAGCATTGATTGAACAGCGCAAGCAGCAGGCGAGTGACTTGCTGGCGACTCAATAGCGATAGCGCAGGCCTGTTTCCACTGAACGTGCTGCTTCCGGTGCAAAGCTGCGCAAGTAGGAAGTCGACATCCTGATCGTGTCGTCCAGTAAATTGCGGCCTTTGACGAATACCTGCAGTTCGCCGTTGTCACCGAAATCCAGCGTGTAGTCGGCGCCGATTTCCAGCCGCGTCCAACTATCGGACCCAAGCTCAAACGCACCGGGACGTTGCTGCGAAAGTGCATGTTGCACCGATGCATAGGCAGTCCAGTGCTTGTCAGTGAAGTCCAGCTGCATGCCGAAGCGACGCGGAGGCAGGCGTGGCATGTCGCCGAACGTGTCCAGGCTGCCGCGCATGCTGTCGCCGAACAGTCGCAATGCAAACTGTTCGTTCAGCTGCCAGTCGATATCCACTTCCACGCCATAAAAATGGGCATCATCCTGCAAATAGAGTCTTACCGGCAGCTCGTCGACTTCGCGGCCATCGTTAACCTGCGCGATGTAGTCGTGGAAACGATTGTCGAACAGTGTAACGCTGGTCGTGACATCGCCTGCGTTCCACGTGAAGGTGAGATCGGTGTTGAAAGAGCGCTCTTCGGTAAAGTTCACATCGCCGATTTCGCAGGCACCAGTGGCGTGGTGAATAACGCAATCAGCCAAATCGTCGAGACCATGGTTCGAGTAAAGCTCCTCTACCGAGGGTGCGCGTTCTGAACTGGCAAGCGACAGGCCTATTGTCAAAGGATCGCTCTGCTGCCATAACGCCGACGCCGACAGACTCGTGGTATTGAATTCACGCTCCGGAGCCAGCTGCTGTTGCGCTTGGTAGCTGTCGCGATTGATGCGGGCGCCGAATTCCCACGTTAGCGCCTCAGCATGAAAGTCTTCGACGATAAACAAACCATCAGTGGTGATGTCGGAAGCTGGAATAAAACTTTCTTCGCCAACAGCAGCGAATTCCTCGCGACTGTTCTGCATGCCGACAACACCGTGCCATTGGCGCCACTCATTCATGGTCAGTTGCACACGCTGTTGCCAGGAATCATTGGAGAAGTGTGTACCGGTCTCCGTGCCCTCCAGTTCAACATGACCGTAGTTGGTATGGCTGAGATCGTAGTCGACTTGCTCGAGCCAACTGGCTACCTCATGCCATTCGCCACTGATGTCGTAACGCGAACGTTCCATGTCGATGGCAATGTTTTCTTCGACTTCTTCTTCTCCTTCATGGCCGTGATGCGGAACAGGTGGCAGACCGTAGCGGTTGTCGAGTTTGTTGAAGGCAAAGCCTAGATGGCCGTTGTCGAAGATCCAACTGACGCCAGCGGTGCCTGTGGTTGTTTCACCGCCCGAATTGGCCAGATAGCCGTAAGTACTTTCCGCAGCTTCGTCATGCGCTTCCTCTTCAGCTCCTTCTGTTGTTTCTTGTTCTGCATGCAGCTTCGCGAGCAGTGCGGGATCTACCGCAAAGTCAGGAATTTCCAGGTCGTTCCACTCACGCTGCACTGCATCGACATGCCACACCAGGGAGCCTGTCGCAAAATCTGCCGAACCGATGTGGTTCTGCAGATCGCTGCTGCTGTCGTGGCGCGTCTCAAAGGCAAACGCCGGCCTGTCGGGCACGCTGGTGACGATACGGCGGTCGATAACATTGACGACGCCCCCAATCGCACCGCCGCCATACAACAGCGTTGCAGGGCCGCGCAGCACTTCTATCGACGTCGCCAGCAAGGGTTCAACTGTTTGGGCGTGATCGGAGGAATTGCCGGCGGCATCGGCATTCGGCATTGAATTGGTCAGGTTCATCACACGGCGACCTTGCTGGCCCCGGATCACCGTTTGTCCGACCGCGGGACCGAATGATGCGTTGGAAAGGCCTGGCTGCGAGGCCAGGGTGTCGCCAATCGTGGCGCGCACGGATTTGTGCAGTTCTTCTCCTGTCAGCAGCGTGACGGGCAGAGCGGTCTCTGCGCTGCGAACATGGATAGCGGTAGTGACCAGTTCATAGATTTCACCGTCCTGATCCTGGTCAGAATTCTGGGCATGGGCGGACGATACGGCGAGTGCCAGCAGACCCATGGTCAGCGGCACGTAGTGAATACGTTGCATAAACTTTCTCGAATGGTGTGGACACACGCTGTGCGTCACGGCATATGAAAACCACTCCGGCAGGCAGAACTATTCTGCCCAGGAGTGCATTGGCATTCAGACGGAAGTCAGGGGAGGCGCGCGGCCCTGGTACGGGGAGGGGTAATCAGCAACCGGCGAGATGCGGCGGTTGTGGGCAATGAGATTGCTTGCCTGTTTGATCGCAGCCGGCAGGCTGTGATCGAGTTCGGTGTCGTCGCCCAGTGATTGCAGATGACAGAGCGCGCAATCCACTGTCTCCGTAGCATGGTCATGCCACGGCGAATGCTGCAGCAACTGACCGCCCAGCAGCATGACCACCATGAGGGTGGTCACCCAGGCTTTGCTACAGATGCGGGCGAAACGGATCAACGTCGTTGCTCAGGGTACGAAGTAGTGCGGAGATAGTAACGCTTCCTGTCCCTTCGGAACCAGCAACAGATTCTTGTACAGGCGTTGGGGATTGAATGGGTAGAGCAAGGCGCGCCGTGGTTTTATCAAGCGGAGGAATTTTCGGCGCATAAAGCCAAACGCCTTGCTGACCCAGAACGCGCGGTCGTAGTTGCTGCCCAACACCCAGACGGTGTAGTGCTCCAGCAGAAAAGCCAGTTCAGGTGAATGACTCAAGCGTTGAATTGTCAGTGGATCATTCCATTCCAGCGTCACCCACGGCAGGTCACGTTGCAGTGTTTGCATGAGCCCTTTCAAGACGAAGACTTCATGCGCTTCCACATCGATCTTGATCAGCGACACTTTGCCCAGCTGATGGCTTTGTACAAATTCATCGCCGGTCAGCTTGGTTACTTCGACCGGCTCGGGTCCCTGCTGGCGCTGGTCAAAACTCGATGCGCCGGCATTGCCTTCCTTCACCATGTAGATGGTGGCAGTGCCAGTGGTGTCTGACAGTGCGCAACAATGCGAATGAATATTCTTCAAATTGTTCTGCCGGACGTTTTGTTCCAGCAAGCGATATATGGCGGGGATTGGCTCAAAGGCGTGGACCGAAGCTGCCTTCGTTGCCAACGCCAATGAGTGATTGCCGATGTTGGCGCCGATGTCGAGTACCAGCGGGCTCTGCATTTTTCCAAGCAAATCAATCAGAAGTGCCAGGTTTTCCGGTTCGTAAAGCCCCTGGCTGGCGATCTTGTCGCCAACGTGGTCGTTGCAGAAGGCGGTAATCTGGTGGCCAAGTGTGGTCGTGAGCGTGCGCGTAGCAGACATAAATCAACAGTAATCAGGCAGGGCGGGATAGACCCGGGGAATCGGCATACATTACACAAGAGTACACAGTTCATGCAGAAAATTTACATTGACTTAATAGGGGCTTGCGCTTTCAATTCATCGCCAAGGGGAGAAGTAAAAGAACCGGCAAAGGCGCCAAAGCAGTGCCTTAAATAGCGAAGTGTTCATCAGGGTGAGGCGACCAACAACGACCTTCATTCGACAATAAAGAACGCTCGTCCAGCCGGAATTCTTACCAGCAAGGGTCTGCAATGGCAGACAGTCGTTCCTGGCACGCACCAGAACCATGTGCCCAGGCAATACGGCTCACCTGTGCTGGCTCGATTAATACCTTTCTTTCTACTCCTTCCTTCCTGGATCCGTCAGGGTCGCCGCTATGGTGTCTCGGGATCCATTAATTTTTTTCATTCACACTTCAGAGGGGAACTATGATGAAAAAATCCACCACCAGGGGATACAGAGCAAAAGCGCTGGCCCTGTCCGTTTCTGCCATTGTGGCAGGATTGGCCATTGCACCAGCTGTCTATGCACAAGATGAAATTGAAGAAATCCAGGTAACCGGTTCGCGTGTACGCGTAACCGACGGCATGGCAGAACCAACGCCTGTTACCGCCATTACTGCTACGGAACTGAGCAACTTTGATCCAGGCGGCACGGTTGCCGAACAGCTCGACTCACTGCCGCAATTTTTCGGCACCCAGACCGCACAGCGTGGCGGTGGTTCCTTGTTCGACACAGCAGGTGGTTCCTACCTGAACATGCGTAACCTCGGCCGCGAACGTACGCTCGTGCTGCTTGATGGCATGCGTGTAGTACCCGGCGACAAACGCGGCGCAGTTAACGTTGATACCTTGCCGACTGCACTGCTGCGTACTGTAGACGTTGTGACTGGCGGTGCGTCCGCTGCCTATGGCGCTGATGCCATCGGTGGTGTGACCAACTTCGTCGTTGATCGTCAATTCGAAGGGCTCAAAGCCAATGTCGGTACCGGTGTGACCGAAATGGGTGATGGTCAGCGCTGGAACGTGTCTGTGGCCGGCGGCCGCAAATTCGGTGAGCGCCTGAACGTTATTGGTTCGTTTGATTCCCGCTACATCAACGACATCCAGCGCGACGAAAGCGACATGGATTCGGACTTCTTCCAACGTTGGGGCTGGGTACACAACCCTGCTTACCGCGCGGCTGACGCACCGGGCACCAATCCACAGTACCTGATTCGTCCATGGGTATCGTCCTCCATTCAATCGCCCTATGGCTTGATCGTCGGTGCCAATACTGGCCCAGCCTTGGCGTCACCCAGTGCCGTTGCTGCCAGCGCTCCTGCGGCTGCATTCAACGCCTCTGGCCTGGGCGGCAAGAAATTCACTCCTGATGGCACCAACATCACGCCGTTCGCCTACGGTGACTTCCTCACGACTGCAGGTGGTACCCAGCAGAACATGAGTGGCGGTCCTGAAGGTCAGATCCACAACCGTGCCTTTGGCCCGGGTGGTGCCAATGGTAACGAGGTTGTAGGTCGCTCCGGCTTCCTCGGCCTGCAGTACGAACTTACTGACGGTATTACCTTGTTCGGTCAGGCCATGGTGGGTCGTTCGGAATCCAACCAGTACTCAAACCGCGCCGGCTATGAAATGGAAGCGCCGTGGACCGTGACCGTATGGCGTGACAACCCGTACTTGCCGGCCAATGTTGGCGCCATCATGGATGCCAACAACTTCACCGCGCTGCAGGTAAACAAAAACGGCTCGTTCGTTGGCCAGCCGGAAGTTGGCTTCGGCCAGAAAGACCGCAACGTATTCGGCACGCAGTCATGGTCGGTCGGCTTTGACGCTGACCTGAATGGCAACTGGGCTTTGCGCGGTACCTACCAGGATGGCACGTCCACCCGTCGCTCACAGGTGTACGACAAGATTCGTGCTGACCGCATGTATCTGGCTTCCGACGCTGTACGCGATCCAAGAACCGGCGCTATCGTTTGCCGCGTGACCTTGCGCAATCCGACTCCAGCCGAATTGGCCGCATCACCGTCGATCAGAGGTCTGAAGACTGACGAAATCGTGCCGCGTCCACTGCCTTCGCCAATCGGTCTCGACAACACTGTTTCAGATTGTGTGCCTTACAACGTAATGGGTAATGGCAACGTCAGCGCAGCTGCTGTGGAGTACACCGGTACCGATAAATTCGGCATTGGCGAAGTCGATCAGAAGTTTGCTGAAGCGCTGCTGACCGGCGAGCTGTTCGAAGGCTGGGGTTATGGCCCGGTATCGCTGGCTGGTGGTTTGACCTGGCGCGATCAGAGCTTCTTCGAGAATGCCTATCCGGCAGATGTCGATGCACTTGGCCCGCCGCGTAATGACCCTGCACTGGGTATCCGCGGCATTCCCGCCGGTATCGCCTTGAACGGCAGCCCGAACTTGCATCAGTTCTCAACGGTTCCCAACGTGTCCGGTGAGTACGATGTGTGGGAATACTTCGGTGAGTTGCAGGCCCCGATCTGGGCATCGGAATCCGGTGATCAGAAAGTCGGTGGCTCCATGGCCTTCCGTAGTTCCGATTACTCGACCTCCGGTCGTGTTGATACCTGGAAAATCGGTGTGGAAATCGAGGTGTATTCCGATCTGCGTGTACGTGCGACCCGTTCGCGCGACGTGCGTGAAGCCACCTTCGCCGAGCGTTTCGATGCTCAAGGGGGCGGTGGTACCGTCAACGATCCAACCCGTGGCAATGCTGCTTCGCAGATCACATCGGTGGCCGTCGGTAACCCGAACCTGGATCCAGAGTTCGCTGATACTGTCGTAGCCGGCTTCGTGTTCCAGCCGTCCTGGCTCGACGGCCTGCAGGTGTCGTCCGACTGGTATGAAGTGGACGTTAGCGATGCTATCAACCAGCTTGGTCTGCAGCGCGTAGTCAACGAATGCGCCGCTGGCAACACTGAACTGTGCGCGTTTGTAGAGCGTGACGACCAAGGCATCATCGGTCGCGTATTCAACCCGTTCTACAACATTGCTACTCAGTACGTGGAAGGGGTAGATACCGAAGTAAGCTATTCGTTCGAGCCGAATCTTCTGGGTAACCTGGAAGAGACAATGCGTTTCCGCGCCCTGTTTGGTCACGTGATCGAACGTTCAAGCAAGGCGTCCGAAACAGCAGCCAGCATCGAGATCACTGGCGGCGCGCAAACGCCGGCCAATACCGCGACGCTTACTGCAAACTACGGCATCGAAAACTGGATGCTGCAGCTGCAAGGTCGCTGGATTGACTCGGTGCGACTGGCCAGAATCGGTGGTGGCGGTTTGTTGGCTGTCAGCGGCGTCGATTTCGACGATGCAAGCGTTGCCTCGAACGCATGGTTCAATGCCCAGCTCGGCTACACCGGTGAAACCTCCAACGGTGCCGCCTGGACTGCAGCGTTCTCGATCCAGAACATCTTCGATCGCAACCCGCCAATCATCGCCAGCTTCGGCTCACGCGGTGGTTCGCAGACGGTCAGCGATACCTATGATGCTGAAGGTCGTCGTTACCAGCTGAGTCTGAACTACAGCTTCTAAGCTGCGGTTGAAACAAGGCAAAAAAAGAAACGGGGCTTCGGCCCCGTTTTTTTATGAACGGAATTTGTTGCCTCGATATGTGATTGGCGCTGTTCGGGTGGGGTCGCTTCGAACGTCGCAGGCGCTCTCTGGCCGGGCTTGGTTCTTCTGGCGAAGAACAATCCAAGCCGCAGGGACTGTTGAAGTCTAGGTCAGGCAGGCAGGGTCAAAAGCGTATTTGCCCTCAAGCCATTCGCATACTTCCATGGCCATCGGATGAGGAAGATAGGGCTGGTAGCGTGCAAGTAACTGCTCACGTTCACCACTGGTGATTTTTTC
>JAZKEH010000168.1:0-1881 GCA_040387155.1 Pseudomonadota bacterium
GTTAGCGGCAGAGATAAGCACGCGATTGGCGCTAAGACGAGTGATCTGAAATCCAAAGCTGCTTTCGAGCACGGCTAGCATCACGTCCGTTTCGCCTGCCGGGAATTGCCCTCCGATCTTGGTGGTCCTGACGTCGGGATCAGTGATCTCGATGGCTACGGACGTATAACGGCTGACTTCGCGCACGACGTCCTCGAGCGGATCACCGTCGAAAATCAGAAGACCTTCGCGCCATGCAAGCCGGCGAGCAATGTCGGCTGGCTCGTCGACTACTTCGACCGCACTCAACAAACTCGTGCCGCCGTCGTCGGTCACATTCACGCTTGCACTTTGTCCCGCCTTTAATTCCCTCAGCGTTTCAACGTACTCTATTGAACCTATGTCGGTAATTGATGATCGCTGGGCCTCTTCCGAATCAATACTGGCATGTTCGTCACTGCGCGTTGCCAGTGCGACTTGGCCTTCAGTGACCAGCACATCTATCTTGTCGGTTTGCAGGTAAACCGTGAAAGCCGTACCTATTGCCTGAACTCTTTCGTTACCGGCATACACGCGGAAAGGCTGCGCTGGATTTTTGGCTACGTTGAACTCGGCTTCGCCGCGTACAAGACGCATGTCGCGGAAACCTTGGCCGTAGTCGACGCGGACCTCGCTATTGGTGTTGAGCCGAATCACGGAACCATCTGCGAGCGTCGTCATTTTCTGTTCGCCGATGCGCGTGGTATAGACTCCGTTGCTTGCCAAGTAGGGATCAGAAAGCGGCCAATCTGCCGCAACAACGTACAGGGCAAACACCATGACGCAGAGCAATAGCGAGGACAGCATGGTGTTAGGCTGAACTCTCGCGACCAGAGCCTGCACTTGCAGAAGGGTTGAATGCAGCCAAGGGCTTTTGGTCGTTTTCATGTCGCCGAGCGGCACGGCCAACTCCGTCAGCACGTTCATCCGCCTCCAGGCGAACGCCAACCTTTGCAGTTCCTGACGATGCACCGGGCTTCGTGCGAGCCATTCATGCAATGACGCCAAAACTTCAGGTGAAGCGGCCTCGTCACCGTCCAGTTTTATTAGCCAAACGGCGGCCTCGTCTTGAACTAATTTCCTGTCAGGAAATTCAAGGATGTTTTCTTTCACCTCTTGCCTCTCTGAAGTCCTGATTCTGTTGCTCGAAACTCACTCACGATTCCCTTCTTTTCCATGAAATCCCGACACATAACAACTCCCTTGAGCAAATATTTCTCCACAGAACTAACTGACAGCGACATCCTCTCGGCGATTTCGCGATGCCCCAGTCCATGTACTTTCCGGAGCAGAAATACCTGGCGGCATTTCTCGGGTAGAGAGGCTACTGCGTCGCAGTAGATCCCCAACAGTTCCACGGCCTCAATTTCGGCATAGGCGGTTCCCTCCATCTCCAGGCCGAGGTAATCGCCCGACTCGCAAACATAATTACCGGATTCGTCGAGATAACAGGCGATCTGTCTGGACTTGCGTTCGAGCTTGGTGAGTGCCAGGTTCTTGGCGATGCGAAAAAGGAAGGCTTTCGGCTGCTCTATACTTTTGCGCTGCTCCGCCACATAAGCACGCAGGAATGCTTCCTGAGCGACGTCCTCTATATCTTGGCGTTCCGAGAAAAACCTGCCGAGGAACCGTTTCAGTAAGCTGAAATTCTCCACAAACACCAGAGCTACGGGTGTCTCGGCTCTCTTGTCATGCTTCAAACCGCGTTTTTCAATCATAGCCCTTCTTCGTTGGCTTATGCTGTTTGGCGTAGTCTGGCCTGTGTCAATTAGCCAGCCGTCCTGTCAGCTATATAGGCGTTCGGCGTGAGCAAACGATTCCCCCTATACCCCTATAACTCGCGAATTCACACTATCCACAATA
>JAZKEH010000168.1:1981-6012 GCA_040387155.1 Pseudomonadota bacterium
ATCTCGCGAAGCAACATACTTGAGAGCGTCAGAAATTCATGTTCAGACTCAATTGATAACGCCGTCCAAACACATCGTAGTTTGGGCTTACAACCTGGCTACCACCGCGCACGGTGAAACCCGCGATTTTTGGAGGAGCCTCATCCAACAGGTTGGTCACGTTCAACGCCACCGTCCACACTCCACCGCTGGAAATCTCACCGCTGTAACCCAGACGCAGGTTGGTCAACTGGCTCGACTCGGCAGTGTTGATATCAACCTCGTTGCCTTCAGTCCATGCTGGATTGATGATAACGCCGGCGGTGTAACGCTGTTGTAGTTGAGCACTGTAAGGCCCCAGATCGTAGGTCAAGGTGAGGACACCGGTCAGATCCGGAGTAGCAAGTGAACCCGCTAGATTGATGCCAGTCGTGGCGCCGTAAGGTACGTCCATGTTTTCGCGCTGGTAGCCAGCCAGCGCCCGGATGCTCAACGACTCGCTCTGATTGTCGAAGAAGTTGGTCTCGGTACGATAAGACATTTCGTAGTCGACACCGCTCAGCTTGTACGTAGCGACGTTGAGCCATACGTTGAATACACGACCCAGCGTACCGTCTGCAACACGCTGTACCTGAGCGCACAACTGAGGCGCTGCACCGGAATAACAATCGTCGATGATCCGTTGGGCACCGAGGGTACTGATAGAATCCGAAATATCCAGCTCGTACCAGTCAGCCGAGAGGCTCAGACCCGCCAGGAACGAGGGCTGAAAAACGAAACCAGCCACCACGGTATCTGCAGATTCAGGTACGAGGTCCGCGTTGCCACCGGCGGTCTGGGTGATGGAGAAACTGCTGTTGTTGAAGGCCGGGTCAAAAACGTTGGCGTTCCCGGACTGGGCGTCAAATCGTTCGGCGAAAGTGGCCTCTCGCACGTCACGGGACTTTGTCGCACGCAAACGCAGATCATCATACACTTGAACGTCCAGACCAAGTTTCCAGGACTCAACATCGTCATCCAGACTGGAGTACTGCGAACTGCGGTAGGCAACACTGCCCCCTACATTCTGGGCACCTGAATCGGATTCCCAAATCGGCACGTTGACCTCGCCGAAGTATTCCCAAACGTCATACTGACCCGTCACGACAGGCAACGTAGAAAAGGCATGGAAGTTAGCACTGCCACCCGTCGCCGTCGGCCCGGCACCGCGAATACCCAGGGCAGGCACCATGACCACTGGGCCCAGGTCATCAATTTCCTTGTTCACTACACCATCCTTGATGCTCTGGTCACGATAAGTCAGGCCAGCCGCGAAGGAGATCGGGCCGTTCCAGCCTTCAAATAATTCACCACTCACGAGTATTTCGGCAAAGTCCTGAGTGACGAGGCTGTCGCCAGCTAGATCGGAACCGAGATAATCGATGACCTCCTGAGGTGTAGACAGAGTATTGAATGGGTTGTAAGGCACGCAATCACGAATGGTGGTGTCCAGACCGACCGGTGATGCAAGAGGTCTGGTGGTCAATGCGCTGCCGGTGCCACCGGGCGTACCGCCGGGTGAAGCCAGCCGGTTGGCAACCGAGGCGGCCAATTGCTGGATTGTCGGATTGTATAACTTGACGTTACAGACGATGGCACCGGTCGCTGGATCGCGCACTGCATCCGTCGCAAGTGTTACGCGGTCCCAGCGGTACAAACCGGACGTGCCAGTCTGCTTGTGAGCCTCACCCTCCTGCCAGGAGACTCTCAGATCCCAGTCATTGGGCAACACCGCATCGACTCCTACGCTCCATGAGTAGGTGTTATGCACACCAAAATTTTCCGTATGGCGTCTTGCAGCGGTGTCGACATTCTCGATGAAGCCGCCATTACGCCACAGTTGGAAGGATGGAATGCCTGCGCCGTTATTCGCCGCGTCCATCGCGACTCTGACCGACTGTGGCAGGAAGGCATTCTCGCGGTAGATCGTGTGCTGGTGTCCATCTGCTATTTCAAAACCACTACGCGTCACTTTGTCGCGCGACTCCGAGCGGCCGACCAGCACTTGTGCAAACGCAGACATTGAGTCATTGATGTCATACTGGATCGCGGTAAAGCCCGAACGACCAACGACGTTGGCTCCGGCGCCGGCATCATTGAATGCACGCATGCGGATATCGCCTTCCGGTCCGCCTGACATTGATTTGGTGCTGCCGGCAATGTTGGGCGCCGAGTAATAGTCACCCCGGATGAATGGCCGCACATCTGAGCCATCGGGCATAAACACATAGCCGTTCAACGAAAAGGGGATTAACGGTGCTGTGCTCGCATTGGGATTGGCACCACCGCGCGCCCACATCATCCCGAAGGGACTGTGTTCGGTAGATGCCACGTTGGGTGCCGTGATGCGGATCGGACGTGCGTTACGATCTGCCAACCAGGCTGGATTGTTTACATGACCCCAGCCCTGGTACCAGTCAGTCTTGGTCGGATCCCGGAAAATCTGTTCGATCTCCAGCGCTTGCAAAGAACCAATTACGTGTAGCCTGTCGCCGATTTGTTTGCCACCAGCCGCAGACAAATTCCAGCGGAAGCCGTCTCCGATTTCTGTGATGCCAGTGCCGGCTTCAACCTTGAGCCCTTCAAATTCGCGATCCAGCACAAAGTTGACCACGCCACCCAGGGCGTCCGCACCGTAAGCTGCTGAAGCGCCGCCGGTCACAACGTCGACGGAACGCATTAGCGCAGTCGGTAAAGTATCGACGTTGACCGAGCCGCGCTTGTCCGCGGGCACTACACGAGACCCGTCAAACAGGATCAGCGTACGCTGGGCACCAAGGCCACGCATGTTCAGGTAGCTGCCGCCTGAAGTTGTGTTGATACCGCCGGGATTACGCTGGGACGATTGGGTTCCGAAGAATTGTGGCAGGGAACCGACTTGTTCGACGGTGCTGCTGCCGGGGTTGAACATAGCCAGTTCGGTTGTTGTGATCGACGTCACTGGTACCGGCGTCGCCATGCCATTCGTCTGCCGGATGCGACTGCCGGTGATGGCTATCTCCTCTATTTCGGCAGGCTGCTGCGCAAGGACGTGGGGACCGACAATCAAGGATGAAGCGATGGATGCTGCCAAGGCTCGCTTTTTGAACTGATAAACCAGGTTAGTAGTGCTCTGCATAATTTTCCCCTCGAATAGTGAACTGAAATATTATTGTTGGTACTACTGATCAGTTAACTCTATACCTCATACAACTGGCGCTATTGGTCGGCGTTACCTCCGGAACTGACGATTTCATTCAACGACATAGTAATTCTCAAAATTTATGTTGAATCCAAAAGCCAGTTCAGTTGGACTTCAGGCCCGCAGCCGGGTCCCTGACCCGATTGTTGAACTCGATTTCGTCAATGGGAGCAAAAATCTGCTCCTGGAGTTCGCCGTTTAAAGAATCCGCGGTTTGTGCGTTGAAGCGTTTGCCATCACTGGACCAGGGACGCGAGTAGTACTCGGGATCGTTAACGGTTAGGGTCATCTCGACGGTGTTCGCATCAATTCTGCGCCAGCGCTCTTCAATCACTGCAAAGTCCGTGTAAGGAGTGCCCCACTCGTCCAGCCAGGCACGACCATCAAGTCCCATAGTTTTGACAACTAGCACGTCACCTTGCCACTCACCTACTGAATATCCATACCAGAAAGGTCCAGTGGCCACCTCATCCGGGACCTCGCGGCCGTCGATCCATATCGTCCGCCAATGCTTGCCCCACTCGTACAGCTGAATGATCTTGTCAGGCATTTGCACGATCTCAATAGGGCGTCCGTAAATCAGCGTTCGGTACAACCCAGGCGGATTAGCCTGACCCAACGGATCATTTCCATTAGCCGGCAGGGTCTGCCGCGGTCCCTTGCCCGGCACGTTTGCATCAAATGCGGCACGGCCAGCAGCAGTAAAAGGCAACTCCTCCGGACTCCACTGCGACTGGGGATAAGCGCCGCCACCGGCACGCAGGTACACTCCGCTTAAATCGGCCTGAGCGCTGGCCTGCGCCCCCTTCAGCATGATTGAGCAGAAGGGACA
>JAZKEH010000169.1:0-2561 GCA_040387155.1 Pseudomonadota bacterium
CACCAATGCATCGACGATAGTGGAATCATTGCCGGTGCGGTACAGCGTCTGCTTGATGACGAGGACGTCGGGATCGACAGCGGCTTTCTGCAACAAGTCGACGACGGGCGAAAATGACTGGAACGGCTGGTGCAACAACACATCGCCCTTGCGGATGACATCGAACAAATCGGCATCGCCCTGCAGCTTGTTGGCAATTGCAGACTCAAACGCAGGGAACTTCAACGCAGGTTCTTTCACCATCGACTGCACGGCCATCAGGCGGTTGAGGTTTACCGGACCGCTGACGGGGTATACGTCGTCTTCCAACAGATCAAATTTCTCTCTGAGGAAAGTAATCAGATCAAGCGGACAATCTTCCTGCACTTCGAGACGTACAGCGCTGGCGAACCGGCGCGTTGTCAGTTTGCCCTCAATGGCTTGCAGCAAGTCGGAGTTTTCATCTTCCTGTACGGTGAGGTCGGCGTTGCGGGTTACGCGGAACTGGTAACAGCCGATGACGCGCATGCCGGGAAACAGGTCTTTCGCATGGTGAAAGATGATCGACGACAGCATGACGAAGTCGTAGGGATGGGTTGCACACGAACCGGGCAACTGGACAACACGTGGCAAGGCGCGCGGGGCCTGCACAATGGCAAGTCCGGAGTTGCGACCAAATGCATCCTTGCCTTGCAGCGATATGATGAAATTAAGACTCTTGTTGAGCACCTGCGGAAATGGATGCGCAGGATCCAGACCCACCGGACTCAGTACCGGCAGCAACTCGCGATTGAAGTAGCTTTTGATCCATTCCTTCTGCTTGACGGTCCATGCCTTGCTCAGCAGCACATGAATGCCTGCCTTTGCCATCGAAGGCAGCAGCGTGTCGTTCAGTATGCGGTACTGGTCGCGCACGAGTTCGTGCGAGATTTCCGAGATCAGTTCAAGTTGCTGGGTCGGCGTCAGCTTGTCAGGTCCTGCTGCCGTGCTGCCGAAATCCACTTGCTGCTTGAGGCCGGCGACGCGGATCTCAAAGAACTCGTCCATGTTCGAGCTGGCAACGCACAGATAGAACAAACGCTCCAGCAACGGCACGTGCACATCCCGCGCTTGCGCCAGCACCCTTCGGTTGAATTCAAGCCAGCTCAGCTCGCGATTGAGATAGAACTTGCTGTTCTTCAGGTTGACGGTGCTGCGGGAGGCCATGGCTGGTCAGTCGTTGTTCTCAATGATCAACAGATAGCCGTCATGTTTGCGCGGCGCCTTGATCTCAACAGCGCGCAACTTGGCTTTATGGAGGCGGCGGCAGCGGCGTGCCAGTTTCAGGAACGGCGGTCGGCCCGGGTCAGCGATAACGATGCGATCCACGCCGGCAGCCAGTGCGTTCTTGATAAGCGCGTGCAGCGGTTCCACCAGTTCATCCCAGAAACAGATGTCGCCACCCACAATGAGCTCCTGCTTCGCAAGGAACTCGGGTTTCAGGTCTTCGTACTTGCTCACTTTGTGGCTGACATTGACGTTGTTGAGGCGGGCATGCAGATCCAGCAGCGGGAATACGTGTTTGTCAGCATCGACGCCTGTCACCTTGCACTGGAACTGCTTCACGCAATAAATGCTGAGCGCGCCCCAGCCGCAGCCGATGTCAACGACGCGGGTCTTTGGCGAGGGCGGGTTGGCGTCAAGGTAGTCCATGATGAAGTAGCTGGAGTACCAGACCTTGTCGCCATGGATTTCGGGAGCATTTTCATCGGCGATCAGTTTCAGTACGCGCTTGTGCTTGGGGGGATAGATCTTGACGCCACGGACGGTCTGGATTTCGGGAGCTGCTTTCACGGTTACCTGCTTTTTTTCGAGGATGGAATTCTAGTGGGGCGGCGGGGCTGCAACTGTAAAGATCGGGTTAAATCAGAAACGGTGCGGTCCCCTGCGAAGCGCTAATCCTTGCCGGCAACTGTCACCGTGCTGAGGATGTGGCCTTCGGCCAAACGAGTCCGGATTGTAGCACCGGGCTGCACCTGACCGTAGCTGGTCAGGACGTGGTTGTCGGCGGTGGTGGTAAGTGAATAACCGCGGCTGAGTGTGGCCAGGGGACTTACTGTGTTCAGCGCATGACTCTGGGTTCCCAGCGTGAGGCGGGCATGCTGGAGCTTGCCACGCATGGCCTGCTGCAGTCGCTGCATCAAGGTCAGGGTCAACTGCCGGCGAGCCGCCAGTACCCGGTCGGGGCTCTGCAGCAGTAGTCGTTTTTGCAGCACCTGCAGCAACTGGCTGCTTTGTTGTCGCCGGCGCTGTAGCGCGCGCGACAGCCGAAGTTCCAGCAGGTCCAACCGTTGCGACTGTTCCTGCAGGCGGCGGCCTGGATGACGCAGCCGTTTACTGACTCCGGTCAACTGGCGTTTGGCCGTCTGCAACTCGCCGGTGATGAAGGCGACCTGGCGGGCGGCGAGCACTTTCAGGCGGGTGCGCATGTGCTCCCGGCTTGGGCTCAATAATTCAGCAGCAGCCGACGGCGTGGCGGCACGCACATCGGCAACGAAATCGGCAATCGTGAAATCCACCTCGTGGCCTACGGCGCTGACAAC
>JAZKEH010000170.1:0-5778 GCA_040387155.1 Pseudomonadota bacterium
CACGATCGCCGTGGGCGGAACCGTCGGGGTTGAAGTGATCACCGGCGCTGCTGCCATCAGGTGCCGTGCAGTTGCCGATCTCGTGGATGTGGAAGCCGTGGATGCCGGCAGGAATGTTGATGATCTTGCCGACGACGCGGATCTGACCGTCATCCGAGCCGGTCTGGATGAAGGCGACCATGCCGCTGGCTGTATTGCCATTGGTAGGCTGTATGGTGGCGATGGCCATGTTGGCCGGCCCGTCCTCGCCCGCACGACGGTATTCTTCCGGCAGGAAATCTTCTTCGACGACACGGGCGCCGCGGGTTTCAGTACTCACTTCTCCGTTGGCGGCGACTACGGTTTCAGTAGGCGGTGGCGTATTGTCCTCTGCCAGGATGAAGTTCGAGTTGTTGGCCGGTGTCACATCACTGCTGTCGCTACACGCGGCCAATACGGCGGCGCTGAGCAGCGTCAGCGCGAGTTTGCTTTTGAGATTGAAAACGTTCATCGGAGTTTCCTCCTCCATGGTGGTTACTGCCTGATCCACGCAACATCCATGCCACGCAAAAACTCCGGAAAATCGGCCGCAAATGATTGATTTCACGAGCCTCACGCGTGGTTACCTTCGCAAGACCGGCAAAACTTTCATGGCGTGTGTGACAGACGTGTAAGAACTACTTACTAAAGCAACGGGCGTCTTGCTGTGTTCAGCAAGCTCGCCGCTATTGCAGGCGCTTTGGCTTGCGGAAAATCCTGGGATTCTCCCGCACGAAACGGCGGATCACCGATTCAAGAAAGGAATGAGAGCCGGTGGCCTTGAGGTAGCCATAACCCAGCAACGAAATGGCAAGCGCAGCAACTGCGTTGATCATCAGATCGGTCATGGTGTCGACCAGGCCGGACTTCTGCATGTTGAGGCCGAACAACTTGTCCATGCCGAACTCGAACAGTTCCCACAACGAACCGAGCCCCTGCGCAAACATGAAGGCAAACATCGCAATAAACAGCGGGCTCAGGTGCATGTTGATCTTCTTGTTCTGGTTTAACACGTACACCAGCAAAAAGCCCGTTATGCCCAGCAAAAAGCCGGAACTGCCATGCAGCACCAGATCCCACCACCAGAAGCGTTGATAGAAGTCCGCCACTTCACCGAGAAACAGTGACATGTAGATGAAAACAACCGCTATGGTGTCGAATTCAAGGGGGATGTGGATGTGGAAGAAGCGCGCCATCAGCAACGGCGTGAATGTCACCGCCATGATGATCAGCGATTCAAGACCGGCCTGGTAGTGGCCAAAGGCAAACAGCAGCACGGCACCAATCGCAATTGTGGACTTCAGAAAAATGCCGATCCAGCGCGGCACCTGGTTGACTGGCGCGTGTCCTGTGTCCCTGGATTCTTCTGACTGTGACATGTGGCAGTATTCTTGCTTCTTCACGGATTCGTAATTCCCACCATACAACATTTCTGGAGGCTGGTTTTGGTGCTACTGATGTCAATGCTGTTTATTGTCACCCTGGTGATCTCTGTCGTCGCGGTGCCCTACGTTATCGTTCGCATACCGGCTGACTACTTTCGTCGCGACAAACCCCATCATCACCCTTTCAGGGACGCAACGCACCCGCTGAAACTATTGCGGGTGCTCGGGAAAAACCTGCTGGGGCTGGTGTTGGTCGGGGTAGGACTGGCGCTGTTGGTGCTACCAGGTCAGGGCGTCCTCGTCATTCTGATCGGTGTGTTTCTGTTGGACTTCCCGGGCAAGCACAAGGTGGAACGCTGGTTGATCAGCCGTGGGCCCATCCTGAAGGTCGCCAACTGGCTACGCGCCAAAGGGCACAAGAAGCCGCTCGTACTGGATTGATAACTTCCGGTACGAACGGGTCTTGTGCGTGGCTCAACGCTTTGTGATCCAGCTCAGCCGAGCTGCTTCTTCAGTTCTTCCTTGCGCTGCGTCAGCAGTGCACCCAGCTCGACCATGTCGAGGTTGCTGTCGCGTACCTGGGGAAAGATTTCGTTCTGTTCTTCCTTCACGTGATGCTTGACGTACTCGCCCAGCACTTTCACGCGGGCGGCGAACAGTTCGTCATCGGCGCCGGAACTTTCGATGTCACCGATCAGCACCTTCAGCGTGCCGTGCTCGACTTCAGCTTCCGGCAGCAGCTCTTTGTCATCCAGCACGTCGCGGATGGCAGGATAGAAAATCTCTTCTTCAATCTGGGCATGCACGGTCAGCTCATTGCAGATCTCATGGGCGATCTTTTCCTTCTTCGCCCTGCCCTCGGCATTTTCGAATTGTTCAAACAGGTCTGATACGTGCTTGTGATCAGCACGCAGAATGGCGGTAGCTTCCTTGTGTTTGACTTCCTTGGCGCGCGGGGTGTGGGCTGCAGTGGTCATGACTACTCCTGGCAATACTGCCGAGATTGGGGGGATTTGGATTCAGGATTGAAACTCAGGAAACACAGGGCGTTCTGCAAAACGGCGGGGGCACTACCCTGTGCCCCAGCGAGTCAAGGGGAAAAAAATCAGAACACCAACGCAATCAGGATGATGATGGGAATTGGTACGCCGAGCAGAAACAACAGTATCGATTTCATGGTCAGTCTCCTTTCTCTTTCACTACATAGGGGTCAGAGGGTTGTGTTCGTATCAGGCATCGCGCTGACGGCCGCCGAGGGTGGCGGAGTAGCTGCCGGTGAAGGCCCCAGCCAGCAGTGCAATGAAGAACCACAACGCAATCTTGGCGGACACGGAGCGGGCTTCGTCAGCTGCAGTCTTCGCCTTCGCCTCAAACTCGCGACGCTCGGCCTGCAGGTTGGAGAAGTTCTCTTTCACACGTGCTTCAGCATCAGCCGCCGATATCTCGGTATGACGTGCCACCAGACGACCGATGTAACTGGCGTCTTCTGCTGGCAGTTCATCGTTGGCCAGTGCACGGGCATAGATGCGGGTTACTTCAGGCAGTGCGGGAATTGCGGCACCGGCACGATCAAAACCAGCACCACCCGAACGACGAGTCACCATCGTATCGGCCCCGGCGCCGCCGGCACTTAATGCCGCCTGTTGCTCAGGGGTGAGTTTGGCGGCACCACCCGGGGTAGCGGCTGCATTGGCTGCGGCCGCCTGCTGTTCCGGAGTAATGCCGGCAGCGCCGGGGGTTGCTGGCGTGGCAGCCGCTTCTGCAGCCGTGCGAGGCGCAGGAGCGGTGCCAGCCGGGGTTACATCGAATGAGTTGGCAGGTACTGCTTCAGTGGCCGTGGTGCGGAACAAGGTATCGAGGTAGTACCCCATCGTTTCATCCGCAGAGCCGAGCGCGTTGCCACCGGCATCAGAACCTTCATCAGTGGAAGCGGCTACAGCCGTAGTCGCAGCAGCAGCGGTATCCGCGACGCCACCGGCAACAGCAGCGGCGGACTTCACTCCCACGCTGATTAGTCCTGCAGTCGTGCTGGTAAAGATGAAGGCAGTCAACAGCGTGGCAAGACCCCAGGCCAGAAAGCCATGGGCGGTGTCGCGGAAGAAGACTTCATCGGTATGTACTGACGTCCAGCGGGTGCGCAAGCGACCGGTGAGATAGCCACCAAAGGCTGATGCCACCAGCGACGTGAGCGTGATCCACAGGATTGTTGAGATGCCCAACGCAGTTCCGCTGACACCTTCACTTGACCACGGCGAGACCGCGCCGAGACCCAGTCCGATGCCGAGCATGAAGAGGATCAGTGACATTGCAGCTGCCACAACGGCACCTGCCACCACGGCTCCCCACGAGACTGCGCTGAGCGATGAAGCGATTGGAGTATTGCGTGCGCCGGATGACAGCACGTTGGTTTCGATTACAGTTTCCATGACAGTTTCCTTTTGATCAGGGCCAGGACACTGATGAGCTCAGCAAGCAACATGCCAGAACTTGATGCAGTTGCCGAAGCCCGGAAAATACAGCGTATTCGCCATTGGCAGATCGCCTGATCGCGCCATGCAGGTCTTCACAACCTTGTAAATTTTCCCGCGTGAAGGAAGAAGTTACACGGCAAAACGTTCACTGCACTCGCCGTGAGGCAACTTCATCAATTTCTTCAAATCGCGAAAAACCCCGCAATTTCAGCAACCGATTGCCTTTCCTCCCCACGTGTCACCCAAGTCCAGCCAACACCAGGGCAGTGGCATGATCCTTGATTGAAGTAACTCAGTTGTCCCCCGGTAATTCCTACCTTCAATAAAGAACTGAGATGAGGTGCGCATGACGAAGAAGATCCCAGGCCCCGCCGAACCCGTAATCGGCAATGGCGGCGAAATCCATCAACACGCCGATCACGACAGTGCCCTGCTGACCACCCAACAAGGGGTGCCGATCGCCGACGACCAGAATTCCCTGCGTATCGGTACGCGTGGCCCCACGTTGATGGAAGACCACATCCTGCGTGAAAAGCTGTTCCACTTTGATCACGAGCGCATTCCCGAGCGCGTGGTACATGCGCGCGGCTTTGGCGCACATGGTTACTTCCAGAACTACAACAGTCTGGAAGACATTACCTCTGCGGATATCTTTCGCCGTGAAGGCACTAAGGTGCCTGCGTTCGTCCGCTTCTCCACGGTGGCCGGAGCCAAGGGTTCGCCCGATCTTGCGCGCGACGTGCGCGGCTTTGCCGTCAAGCTCTACACCGCTGAAGGCAACTGGGACATCGTGGGTAACAACATCCCGGTGTTCTTCATCCAGGACGCGATGAAGTTTCCCGATCTCGTGCACGCTGCCAAGGAAGAGCCGGATCGTGGCTTTCCGCAGGCGGCAACCGCCCACGACAATTTCTGGGACTTTATCTCGCTGATGCCGGAAAGCATGCACATGATCATGTGGGCGATGTCGGATCGCGGCATTCCACGCTCACTGCGCTTCATGGAAGGCTTTGGCGTGCACACGTTCCGCCTCGTCAATGCCAAGGGCAAGTCCACCTTCGTCAAGTTCCACTGGAAACCGAAGCTGGGTATGCAGTCGGTTATGTGGAACGAAGCACTGAAGATCAACGGTGCCGATCCCGACTATCACCGCCGCGACATGTGGAATGCCATCACTACCGGCAACTTTCCCGAGTGGGAACTGGGCATGCAGTTGTTCGATGAGGAGTTCGCCGAGAAGTTTGCCTTCGACGTACTCGATGCCACCAAGCTGATCCCGGAAGAAGAAGTACCGGTGCGGCTGGTAGGCCGTCTCGTGCTCGACCGCGTTGTCGACAACTTCTTTGCCGAGACCGAACAGGTTGCGTTCTGCACACAGAACATCGTGCCCGGCATCGACTTTACCGATGATCCTTTGCTGCAGGGCCGCAACTTCTCCTACCTCGACACCCAGATCAAACGGCTCGGCGGGCCCAACTTCACGCACATTCCCATCAATGCGCCGAAGTGTCCGATGCATCACTTCCAGCAGGACGGCCACATGGCGATGCGCAATCCGAAAGGCCGCGCCAACTATGAACCCAACAGCCTCAGTGTCGAAGGTGGCCCGCGCGAAGATCCGTTGCGCGGCTTCAACAGCTATCCCGCGGCGCCGAGCGGACCCAAACTGCGCATGCGCTCCGAGACCTTTGCCGATCACTATAGTCAGGCGTCGCTGTTCTACCGCAGCCAGGCCGAGATCGAACAGAAGCACATTCGCGATGCACTGGCGTTCGAGCTCAGCAAGGTGGAACGCGTCGAAATCCGCAACCGTGTACTCGGGCATCTGCTGAACATCGATGGTGATCTGGCGGCAGGTGTTGCTGCCAAACTCGGCATTAATCCGCTGCCGAAAGCAGCGGTAC
>JAZKEH010000171.1:0-1656 GCA_040387155.1 Pseudomonadota bacterium
GGTCTCGCGTTCTCGATACGCGCCGTCGAGTCACGTTTCGGTGCCATGTCGCTGAACGAGTTCCACGGCCATTACGAACAAGTGCCCGGCCTGGCCGTGCTGTTCCTGATTACAGGTCTGGCCAGTGTCGGCTTCCCCGGCACCGTCGGCTTTGTCCCGATGGAACTGTTGTTCAGCGGCAGCTATGAAGAAGGCTTGCTCGTCAGCGCTACTCTCGCGCTGGCAACCATGCTGAACGGCATTGCGCTGATGCGCGCCTATTTCTCACTGTTCACTGGCAGACGTCAGCAGACGTCGATTGCGTTGTCTGCCAACTGGCGCGAGCAGGTCGGCATTGTCGTGATCACGTTGGTCGTGTTCGGCGCCGCCTGGCTGACACCGTCGGTGGTGGAGTCGCGTCATCACACTGCGGAAGAATTGCTGGGCGTCACATCGGAGCAGCACGTCTCGCGCTGATGTACTCTACAAGGCGCCAAATACCAGGCGCAGATGGTCGCGATAGGCCATCACTTGTTTGTACAACGGATCGTTGCTGTTGAATACGCGGGCCAGGATGATGCCGCCCTCGATGGCAACGATAAACATATCGGCCAGTACCTCTACTTCCACGGTCAATGCAGGCTTGCGAGTTTGCATTACCAACTCCAGCCTTGTGGCAATCAACTGCCGCCATTCTTTTATGCCTTCAGCCAGGCGTGTTCGCATCGCATCGTCGAACTGCTGTATCTCGTAAATAAACGCCACTGCCAGACAGCCGGGATGTACTTCCGTCTTCCCCACTACGCCATCGGCCAGCAGCTTCAGAAAGATCAGCACCCGCTCCAGTGGGTCTTCACTTAGCGTATCGGCTTCGGCCAACACACCGGTAAACATCTTGCGATCCTCTTCCAGTGACCGCTCCACCAGTGCGCGCGCGAGCTCACCCTTGCCGGTGAAATGGTAGAAGAAACCACCCTTGGTAATGGCGGACTTGTCGAGAATCTCGTCCAGCGAAGCGCCTACATAGCCCTTCTGCAGGATGATTCCTTCGGCGGTATCGAGAATGCGTTGTCGACTGCTGTTGGCGCGCGTTGTCATGGAAGGCCTGCTGCTTGCTGCCGCGGATGGATTAACTATACCGCAGGTGTGATCAACAGCATCGCTCGCAAATTCGTACCTGTGGTTCACTGGTTTTGGCCAAACCCCTGCTCCTACACTGCGCGCCGTTCCAAATGGCCCATGGAGGAAACCACAATGCCAACCCCGATAGACATCCTGTTCAATCCCGTTGCCTATGCCTGCTACACCATCTTTGCGGCACTGATGCTGTGGGAATACCTGCTGCCGGCGCGCCGGCTGCCACGTTCACCGTATTGGCATCTGCGCGGGCTGTGCGCCTTTGCAGTCTACTTCCTGGTGTCGTCGTATCTGCCCTTGCTATGGGATTCCACGCTGGCTGCTTTCAAGCTGTTCGACCTGTCGACGCAGCCAGTCCTGCTACAAGCTGTGGCCGGCCTGGTGACCTTTGAGTTTCTCGTTTACTGGTGGCACCGCACGATGCATCACAATGATTGGCTGTGGCGCATGTTTCACCAGATGCATCACAGTGCGGAACGGCTCGATACCTTTGGCGCCTTCTGGTTCAGTCCACTCGACATGGCCGGCTTTACGCTGATG
>JAZKEH010000172.1:0-2282 GCA_040387155.1 Pseudomonadota bacterium
GGTGGCCAACAGCAGCGTGCGCGCTACCATCGTACTGGCATCGATATCGGCGCGGAAATGACCCTCCGCTGTCTGTTGCAGATTGGTCACCGTGCCGTGCGTTATAGCACCGTCAAAGTTTTCCAGTTGCTGCTGCAGGCGTAGTAGCAGTTCGTCGCCCGCAATACCCGCGGGAAAGCCGGGATAGTTGCGGGACAATTTGATGTTGCGCGCGCGACTCTGGTTGTTGTCCACGATGCAAACCGTGCGATGGAAGCGTTGCAGATATATCGCTGCGGTAAGTCCCGCCGGTCCGCCGCCGATAACAAGACAATCAATCATTGGGTATCACCTGATGGTGTTCAGTCATGGTTTGCAAGCACAGTAGCTCAGCAATAGTCGGGCCAGGTGCCATGAAACTGATTACGCTTACCGAAGTCTCTTCCGCACTCGCGGCGACGCGCAGCCGGACCGCCAAGGTGCAATTGCTCAGCAACTTTTTGCGTGAGCTCGCGCCGGACGAGCGCACTACCGGTACCGCATGGCTCGCGGGTACCTTGCCCGACGGTCCGCTTGGCCTGGGGCCTACGGCGGTGCATGCCTTGCGCGACACTGCCGCTGCTGCAGAACCCACATTGACGCTGTGGAGTGTGCGCCAGCAACTCAACAGTCTGAAGGACATCAAGGGCAAGGGCAGCGCGCTGGCGCGCCATGCTGTTCTCACACGCTTGTTTGAACTCGCCACTGACAAGGAACAAAGCTTTCTGACGCGCTTGCTGCTCGGTGAATTGCGCCAGGGGGCGCTTGAAGGCGTGATGGCTGATGCCATTGCGCTTGCGGCTGGTGTACCGGCGGCAGACGTACGGCGTGCGCTGATGCTCGCCGGTGCGATGCCAGCAGTGGCCGCAGCGGCGTTGAGTGAGGGGCTACAAGGACTGTCGAAGTTCAGACTGAATCTGTTTGAACCGGTAAGCCCGATGCTGGCAAGCCCGACAGCGGATATCGACACCGCGCTCGCTGCCTTGGGTGAAGCTGTTCTTGAATACAAGCTGGATGGCGCCCGTGTGCAAATCCACAGGCAGGGCGACAAGGTGAATATCTATTCACGCACAGGCCGCGACGTCACATTCAGCCTGCCGGAAATCGTGCAGGTCGTTGCTGCATTGCCGGTAAGCAGTTTGATACTCGACGGCGAAGTACTGGCGCTGGAAGCCGATGGCAAGCCGCGCGCCTTCCAGGACAGCATGCGGCGTTTCGGCCGCAAGCTCGACATCGACGACATGCAGGCGCAGATCCCGATGTCGCTCTACTGCTTCGACTGCTTGCATGTAAACGGCGAAGATCTGATCGACAAACCCACCACCGACCGCCATGCGGCAATGGCAGTGCTGCCACCGCGCCTGATCGTGCCGCGGCTGGTCACTGCAGAACCTGCTGCTGCCGACAGCTTCCTGCGTACGGCACTTGCGAGTGGCCACGAAGGCTTGATGGCGAAGTCGCTGCACGCACCTTACGAAGCGGGCAGCCGCGGTGCGTCGTGGCTCAAGATCAAGGTGGCGCATACGCTTGATCTGGTCGTGCTCGCGGCGGAATGGGGCAGCGGTCGCCGCAGCGGCTGGCTAAGCAATCTGCATCTGGGTGCGCGCAGCGACGACGGCTTTGTCATGCTCGGCAAAACCTTCAAGGGTCTCACCGACGAAGTGCTGGCCTGGCAGACAGAAAAGCTGCTGGCCCTCGCCAGCAATGACAGGAAGGACTATGTCGTGCCTGTCAGGCCCGAGCTTGTCGTCGAAATCGCCTTCAATGAGCTGCAGACCAGCAGCCGCTATCCCGGTGGCCTTGCCCTGCGCTTTGCGCGCGTCGTTCGCTATCGCAATGACAAGACGGCGGCCGAGGCAGACACGATCGAAACAGTGCGCAAGATCGCAGAAACACAGCGATCCGGGTAATCACAGCTGAATAACGGGATTGTCACTGTTGGCGTTTCCGGTGGCATTCCGTACAGTGACCATCAGGGACCAGAACAAGAGGCACATGGTTTGGACGCGTCAGCATTGATGGAGTTGCAGGCTTTGCGGAAAAGCTATGCCGCCGAATTGCCGGAGCGTCTGGACCTGCTCGAACAGCTGTGGGCACGCCGCCATTACCCCGAAGCACTGGTGAGCCTCCACTACCAGGTTCACAGTCTGTCCGGCTCCGGCGCCACCTTCGGTTTTGCTGAATTGGGCCGCGTGGCGCATCAGTTGGAGATTCTGCTGAAGGCGATGACCACGGCAGCGCACCCACCAGGCACAGCGAACGCC
>JAZKEH010000173.1:0-2796 GCA_040387155.1 Pseudomonadota bacterium
AAGCCATGTACCAGGATGACACGCGGCTTGGGCAGCTGTTCAGTTCGTTCGCCGGACTCGCCATCGTCATCGCGTGCCTCGGGCTGTTTGGACTCGCGACTTTCAATGCACAGCGCCGCATCAAGGAAATCGGTGTGCGTAAAGTAATGGGCGGCAGCGTGTGGAGCATCGTGCTGCTGTTGACCAACGACTTCAGCAAACTTGTGTTGCTGTCCAACCTGATCGCATGGCCCGTCGCGTATTTTGCGATGGAACGCTGGTTGCAGAATTTTGCGTATCGCATTGACCTGACGCCGCTGGTGTTCATCGGCAGCGGGCTGATCGCATTATGTATCGCATGGGTCACCGTCGGCGGCACTGCGGCGAAAGCTGCAAGTGCCAAACCCGTGCTGGCGCTGCGTTACGAATAATCCGGAGACTGAACGATGTTCAAAAACTATCTGACTACTGCACTCAACAATCTTGTCGGTAACAAATTGTACAGCGGCATCAATATCACGGGTTTGGCCTTTGGTCTGGCAGCGAGCATCCTGATTGCACTTTATGTGCTCGACGAGACTTCCTACGACCAGCATTGGGAGAGTGCGAACAGGATTTATCGGGTCAATACATCCGCCTGGTCAGCAGGGAGCGGCTTCGTCCCCAGTGCCTATGCCGCGATCCCCGTGATGCCAGCTTTGCAGGATTTTTTTCCAGAGGCGATTGAAACGGGAACGCGGGTCATGGCGTTCGATAGTGAAATCACGATTGGAAACCAGCGTTTTGAGGAAGGCGTTCCTCGGGTGGATCGTGGCTTTCTCGACATGTTCGAACTCGAACTGCTCGCGGGGAGCCTCGCGGATGCGTTGGCAGAGCCAGGCAAGGTGGGCCTGCGTGCCGACGTGGCGCAGCGCTTCTTTGGGGCCGGCAATTCCCTGGCGGAAGTCATCGGCCAGGTACTGACCATAAGTTACAACGGCGTGGTCCGCGATTACCAGGTGGCGGCTGTATACCGTTTTCCCGCTGGCAATACCGTGCTCGACTTGCCGATGCTTACACTTCTCGATACATCGGTGTTGCCACCCATGTACAGCAATTGGGGTGCAAGGACCACGAACAGCTATGTGCAATTGCTGCCCGACGCAGATGCCGCAACACTCACTGCGGATCTGATGCGTTTCAGCGACCAGAATGTTGACATCTCGTCGATGCAGGCCGGACCGGATATAAGGCCGAGCGACAGGATGCGTTTTGAATTGCAGAACATCTCTGCAATCCATCTGAATTCAGCGTTTGACGATTCACGAGCCGGCGGTAACCGCACGGTCGTCATCGCGTTCACCGCTATCGCGGTACTGGTGCTCTTGATCGGTACTATCAACTTCACGATCCTGAGTACTGCCAAGGCTACCCAACGAGCCAGGGAAGTGGCGCTACGTAAAACAGTCGGTGCGGGGCGCCTTGAATTGATCGGGCAGTTCCTGGGCGAATCCTTCTTCACGGTGCTTCCCGCGATGCTGGTTGCCTGCGTACTGGTCGAGCTGCTGCTGCCGGTGTTTGAAGCGATGGTTGGCAAAAGCCTGCAGATAAGCTGGTTCGCGCCGGACACATTACTTGCGCTTGGCCTTGTCCACATCCTGGTCAGCCTGCTTGGAGGCTTGTATCCGGCCTTCCTGCTTTCGCATTTCCGGCCAGCCACAACTCTCAAAGCGACCCGCTTGAGCGAAAGCAAGGGCTCCCTGAGTCTGCGCAACCTGTTGATAGTTTTCCAGTTCGGTGTGTCCATCGCACTGATCATTGCCACCGGTGTGATTTACACCCAGGTGCGGTATGCGATGAATCGCGATCCTGGCTTTAATCGGGAAAACGTGCTTGTTATCGACAGCCTCATCGAACGTGCCGAGGTCAACGACAGAAAGGAAACGTTGAAGACTCAATTGCTGGACCTGAGTGCCGTGACAAGCGCGACACTTTCCACCCATCAGCCCACGCAGAAGCTCGGGTTGGGCAACATCACTTCACGTTATACCGCAAGCGGCGAAGGCAGCGACGCCCAGGTGATTACCACGCTTGGCATCGATCCCGATTTTTTCAGCACTTATCAAACGGAGATCGTCGCCGGTCGTGGCTTCTCCGCGGCGCTGGATCAATCTGCTGAAATCTTTCCGCAGCAACCGGGTGGTCCGCCACCGAGCAAGGTAGTGATCAATGTCAGCGCAAGCAGGTTGTTGGGCTTTGCCAGCCCTGAGGCAGCCATCAACAGTCAAATCCGTTTTACGGGACCGGTCACCAGGGAAGTCCATGACCTGACGATCATCGGCGTGGCAGCGGATACAAACTTCTACAGCATGAACGCCATTCCGCGAGCCGAGGTGTACAGTTTCTCGCCCGGCTTCACGGACGTGTTAGGGGTGCGCTTCGAAGGTAATGCCCAGGCGATCCTGACGCAAGTCACGGAGGTCTGGCGTTCAGTGATGGGCGACGCGGAACTCTCCAGCAGTTTCGTCGCGCAGAACATGGAGGCAGAGTTTGCGCAGGAACGCGTGGAAGCGCAGTTGCTGATCAGCTTTTCACTGCTGGCCATCGTCATCGCGTGTCTGGGTCTTTACGGCTCCGCGTCGTTCTCCATGGACCGCAGAACCAAGGAGATAGGCATCCGCAAGGTGATGGGTGCCGAAGTCAGGGAAATCATAACGCTCTTGCTGTGGCAATTTTCCAAACCTGTTTTGTTTGCCAATGCCATTGCCTGGCCGCTGGCGGCCTGGGCCATGCTCACATGGCTGCAGCGTTTTCCTTACCAGATCGATGCGCTTGTAT